>JALFLW010000068.1 GCA_022774505.1 Lachnospiraceae bacterium | reverse complement strand
GGAGACAAAGGCATATTTTAGAGCATTAGATCCAAAAACAGGGAAAATCATATGTGTTATTTATGATATTGCTGCGGATAAGTGGACAAGTCAGGTGACAGATCCGTTTTTCCCGGAGGCGATCCGTGGAGATTATATATACGGAACAGATTCATCCAATACTTTGGCAAGACTGTCGTTAAAAGAAATGGAAAAGGGAGATGTTTCCCAAATACATGCGTATGAGTCTCAGTGGGATGCTGAGTAACCGGAATGGAGAAGAAAGATGCATTTATTTAAGCAGGAATGGAAGAAACTGATTACAAGAGACGGATTTCTGGTTGTTTTTCTTTTGTGCTTTGCAGCGACGATTTTTATATTGTGGAATCGTGTTTACCGGGTGTCGTATGGAGATGATTTTTTGCCCTCTCAATATTGCAAAATGGCGGATCGGGTAAAAAACATGACAGAGACAGAAGCAGAGAGTTACTTTTCGGAAGATAAGCAGGAGGAATATGATCCTGTACGAAATGTGGTACAGAAGGAGTGGAAATCCATTCATAACTATGAAAATTATCTGAATAAGATCCGATATGGTGGATCCGGAGGACTGCGTGGTCTGAAAGAAAATGTTTATCAGGAACGTTTGCAGAAAAAGCTACAGAACAAGTACCGGAAAATGGACCCGACGGAAGTTACTTTTGCAGGAGGAAGGGGAGTTTCTCTGTTTTGCCATACGGATGTAACGGATATAATGGGAGTGTTGATGATATTGCTGATCATCTTCCGGCTGGTGGTCTGGGAGGCTGAGTCCGGAATGGATGGGATCAATATGTCAGCCCGGAATGGTGCCTCCAGGCTGACACGCGTAAAATGGTATGTGGGGATCCTGGCATCGATAGGAGTATTGTTGGATGTCTGGCTGTATAAGCTTTGGTTATACACGTCGGCATATGGTTTTACAGAGTGGAACCGGGCAGTACAGGTATTGCCGGAATTTATGGGGGTTAATCTGAGACTTTCGGTTCTTGGTTTTTTATGTGTTTTTATTGTCTGTAAGATAGCAGGTTTTCTGTTTTTGTATACGATTTTTTTCTGGCTGGCGTGTGTGGGACGAAACACGGTAAGAACAGTTATTTTATATGGTCTGTTTGTGGGGATTTCTCTTTTTGGGATCTATGGGATATCCTTGTCGGGATATCTGGCGTTTTTTCGGTATTTTAGTCCGCTGCAGTGTGTCAATCAGGAAATGCTGCTATCCGGCTATCATGCCCTGAAAATTTTTCAGTATCCGGTAAGCTATCTGGTAGTGTGGACCGTTGCATCGAGTGTTTTATTTTGTATTCTTGTCCGTCTGATCTTTCGCTGTCGTATTCAGAAAGTTGAAAGCAGTCTGGCTGGCAAATTACGGTTTCACAGGGGAAGCATCGGATATCGTCCTAAACATATCCAAAGCCTGTTTGGGTGGGAAGGACGAAAGGGGATGTTTTATGAGGGAAGCATTGTCGTACTGATAATGACGCTGGGGGTTGTGCTTTTTGTTTACCGGCCGCCGCAGGAATCAATATTTACCGCAAAGGAAGACTATTACAGAGAAGTAATACTAGATCTTCAAGGCAGATATACTGCTGAAAAGCGGGATCTTATCCGGGGAAGGATCCGCGAACTGGAAGATCTGGAAAAGGATGTAGAGAAAAACGGACAGAATTATACAGCAACTGCCATGCAGGTAGCTATGTCAGAACTGGAGAAACTGGATGTTCTCCGGGAGGTTGACACATATATGGACTATCTGGATGGCAGGGAGAGTCCATATATTGTGTATGAAAAAGGATATCTGTTGCTTTTAGGGAAGAAGATTCCCGGTGGCTACCTGAAGCTATGCAGCATCCTCGCTGTGGTTTTGATGGTGCTGTTAAGTACAAGATTATGGGGAGAGGATGAATGGTGCCAGACAAAGATGTTATGCATGGCAAGCCGGACCGGCATGAAAAAGATCATGCATCGGAAAATGTACTGGAATTTTTTGTATGCATTGTTGATCGGGATGATCATTTATGTACCGTGGATATATCAGTGTGGGCAGACCTATTCTCTGAAGGCCTGGTCAGTGGCTGCAGGGAATCTGCCTGCTTTTAAGGAAATTGGATTTATGAGTCTTGGTAATGTTATTTTGTGCAGTTATGTATTGCGGGTTTTGTATCTGGTGATAGCGGGATGTGTGACAAAACTGATGCAGAGAAAAATATCAAGTCAGAGCCTTACTGTTTATACAGCTTTGGTATGTTGTCTATTGCCTGTGCTTCTGTTTGCGTGACAGGATGTGTTATTGGCAAAGATCGGAGGAAAAATGTTAGAATTACAGCATGTTACGAAAAAATATGGAAATAAAACGGCACTGAGGGATTTTTCGTTGAAGCTTGATAATGGATTATTTGGTCTGTTGGGAGAAAACGGGGCAGGAAAATCTACTCTGATAAAGATACTGACATGCAATTTACAGCAGGATAGTGGCAGTATTTTGTTTGATGGAAATGATGTCCGTGATATGGGACATGAGTACCGGGCACTTATTGGATATCTTCCACAGGAGTCCGTAGGATATCCACGCATGCGTGTGGGAGAGTTTCTGGAATATATCGCTGCTCTGAAAGGATTAAATTATCAGAGAGAGAAGCTTCGTGAAATCGTTTATACTGCACTTGAGCAGGTTCATTTGGAAAAGGAGATCCATACACGTTTCGGACAGTTGTCGGGAGGCATGAAACGCCGTCTTCTTTTTGCACAGGCAGTGCTTGGAGATCCGAAAATATTGATCCTGGATGAGCCGACAGCGGGATTGGATCCAAATGAGAGAATCTCTCTGAGAAATCTGATCGCTCAGGAAGCGATGGATAAGATCGTGATTCTGGCGACTCATATCATCAGTGATATTGATTGTGTGGCAGATCACATCATACTGATGAAAAAAGGGACAAATCAGGGATGTAAGCGTCCGGAGGAATGGATGGACTCCGTGAAGGATAAGGTATGGGAGATGACATGTGATGCCGGACAGGTCGAGGGATTCCAAAGCTTATATGAAATTACAGCAATGCGGCAATGCAGAGAGGGGATCAATATACGTGCCCTGTCGGAAGAAAATATGGAAGTAAAGGGTTGGAAGCATTGTGAGCCAACATTGGATGAGGTTTATTTGTATTATTCCAAAAATAACCTGATCACAGTAATTTGACGGGAGGAAATATGAAAAAGAGATTTAGCTTTATTTTGATGCTGCTGATCATGACTTTGCTGGCAGGCTGCAGCGGTTTTAAGCAGAGCTTGGATCACGGAAAAAAGACAGAGAAAACCAAAGATACGGTTAACAAAGAAAATACAGTGGTCTGGGCAGTCAGAGAGGATGCAAGGGTTTCGGAAAAAAATATAAAAAAAACGAATCAGCTGCTTGCTAAAAAAGGTTATGGTCTTGCGGTCAAGGTAAAAAAGCTAAAAACGGACAGGACCTATGAGAAGCAGGAAATTTATCATGATGCACTGGAAAAAGCAGTTAAGTCCGGTGAGATAGATGTGGCGTATGTGGATGTGTGTTATGAAACAGCGCAGGGGGAGATGGCGCAGTATTTACAGAGTGGTCTCTTTTATCCGCTAAACAGATGGCTTCATTTCACAGAAGGAAAGGCTGTCTATAATCTGTATGATAAGGAAGTCTGGAAAGGCAGCAGTGTCGGTGGTGAAAACTATATTTTCCCGAATGAAATTTATTATGATATTCCTGAAACGGTGATCGCCTTTCGAAAGGATCATGTGTCGAAGAAGCTGATCAAATCCTGGGATGGAAGTTGGTTTGATCTGTTCCGGATCATGCAAAAGGTCAGGCTTGGTAAGAATGACATAATGGTGGCCGGTTTTCCGATGATAGACTTTTTTGAGGGAGGGGTGAAGAAACGGAAATACATGATAGATGATGACATTGTCTATAATATACAAGATCAAACTGTACATCAGCCATTTGAACTTAAAGAATTTTATGAATATATGTCTTTCCTGCATAAATGCTATCAGAAAGGATATGTCACGCATCGTATGGATGATTGCCTTACCAGCGAGGATGAATTATTGCATCTGAGGCAGGGAGAATATGCAATGGCATGGACGGCAGAAGAATGTCTGAAGCCTGCAGATCATGTATTTATCAGGAGACCGGTGTGTGTAAGAGGAATCCTTGGGGAAGGCACAGCGATATCCGCTTATTCGGATAAGAAAGAAAAAGCACTGGAACTTATGAAGATCCTTCGGACGGATGATGAGATAGCCAATACCCTGATATGGGGAGAGCAAGATGCGAAAAAGCTGTTGGACGAGGATGGCTATGTGAAAGATTCTGTAGAGAGAGTCAGTGACCGGTCAGTGTTTGGGTTGAATGATGGGATCTTTCAACAGAAAGAGGAGGGGATAACACCGGTAAAGAACATGAGGGAATACCGCAATAAATGGATCCATTATTCGCCGAGAACAACCTCACGTATGCTTGGATTCTGGCCGGATTATAGCAGCTTTTATGGGGGATTGACAGAATATCAGGAGGTATTAAAGGAATCAGTAGATTGTTTTCAGGAGAAGGATTTTGAAAAAGCATATCAGGAAGCTGCGGGGCAGGTGGCGAAAGCCTGGAAGCCTTTGAGAAAAAAACTGCAGCAACAGATCACAGAGTGGAAACAGTAAGTAGGATAGGTATAGAGAAAATAAATATAGTAAGTGAAAATTTAATCTTGTAGAGAAAACAAAAGAGCACGCAGGATCACAGGAAGATGAAAAAGGGGCATTTTCCTACCCTCCGGAATAACCATATCGACAACCCTCCCCGTATGTGGTACACTTTTACTATATAAATGATAAATTACGCAGTGCATGAAAAGGGAGAATCGGGCGAAATGTGTAGAAGAAAAACAGATAAAAGGAAAACGGAACTGGCAAAGGAAAAGGGGACAAAATGAGAAGTGGTAAACGAAAAATGTTTCGAATGGGAATGACATTTCTCCGGAAAAGTAAGATACTTACTTTTTCTGCTTTTTTAAGCATATTTGTTGCATGTTTTCTCAGTATAAGCATGTTCCAGTTATCTTCTAATATGGAAACCTCGATCGTAGCAGGATTGGAAGCGAAAAAGGGTGCGTTTGATCTTAAAATCACAAAAAATGAGGGGGAAACTTTTCAGAATGAGGAATTAAAGGAACTGGAACAGGACAAGGATGTGATGGGATATAGCATAGGATATCAGACTGATGAATTGTCAGAGGCATTTGCGGCAGGTGTATCAGATGACGCGATAAATAAGAGTCTTTACAAGTATACCAAAGACGTGAGCGGAAATCGTATCGTTATCAACGATTCTTTGGCGAGGCGGGACAACAAATCAACAGGAGATTCTTATCCTATTGCCGGAAAAGAGTTTCAGATTATCGAAGTGATAAAGACGGTTTCGGGATCAGATTATACGATGCCTATGGTGGTTATGGAATTGTCGCAGCTGCATCAGTTACTGGGACATAATGATCCTGCGCGTGCCAATTATATCCTGCTTCAATGTGAAAAAGAAGCATTTGAAAATGTAGATTATGGTGGAGGAATCGTTCATCGCATTAAGAAACAGTATCCTGATCTCGTGGTGTCAGATCAAAGTGCAGGGGAGGATTATTACGCCCTGCTTCGTAATATCAAAAAGATATTCCGGATATTTTTCGTTGTCATTTTTATGATCAGTGGTCTGTTTGTTGCGAATATTTTTCTGGAATATATTCGAAAATACAGAAAAGATATGGCAGTGCTCCGGACGATCGGGGGAACGCAGGAACAGGTTCAAACGATTTTTTCATCGATGTCTTTTGTAATCAGTGGCTGTGCGTGTCTTGCCGGGGCGATGTTTAGTGCCCTGGTTTCCGGTATTACATTAAACTGGTTTAATGAAAAGGTGCAGTTATTTGAAGGCAGTGCCGCCATAAATTGGAAAATGTTATGGTTCATCGCTGTGTTTGTGTTTGTACTGTTTAACGTACTTATCGGTCTTATTTTTTCCTTCGGTCAAAATGTACTGCCAATACAGGTGTTTGAAGAGACATCCTCCGGCTTGAAAAAGAGCAGCAAAGCACATCGTTTTCAGCTTGTGAGAAAAATGTTTGGAAAAGAAATGTATTTTGCAATGAAATTCATGTCGTCAAAGCTTCGCCGGACTTTTATGATGATAGTAATTATTGCTTTGATCACGGCACTTGCATATACAGGGCAGGCGTCCTTGAAGTTGTTGAAGGCAAACGATAACTGGTATAACTATAATCTTGTACAGGGAAAAACGGCAAAAGCAGAGATTTATAATGATAAGCCGATGTCTGTTTCTTATGCGAAAAAGATATATCATCGTTTTCAACCGGTGATCGGCAAAGGTTACATGCTGTATGGGGCATTTGGTTTAAACGCAAGTGATGAATATGATCTGGATCTGAACCGGTTCAAGGTGTCGGATTTAGAGACGTTGCCGCAGCTTTTAAATGTAAGTATCTGGAAAAATTATAAGACCGTACCGAAAACAAAGAGAGTGGTCATGAATGAAACCGTTGCCTCCAAATGTGGATATCAGCTTGGAGATAAAGTAACGTTGGAGTCGGACTATTTTGGTGGCAGCCGGGACTTCGTTTTGGTGGAGATCATCAATGGAAAAAACAATTGGAATGACGAATATAATATCATTTTAGACTGGGATAATCTGAGTAAAAAGGCAGCTTCAGAGGACAACACAGACAGAGACTATATAGGATTGTGGCTCGATGGCGATAAGGAGCTCATACGGGATAAAATTCAGGAGCTGCAGATTGAACTGGGAAGTGACACCTCCTTTGAATGGTGCATTTATGATGATATTATGGAGGAGTCTGTACGCATATGCAGGCAATGGACGATCAGTCTTCATGTTGTTCTGGTTATGCTGCTTATTGTGTCAGGAATCGGTTTGCTAAATTCTGCAAATGGAATGCTGTTAGCCAAGGAAAAAGAATACCGGATCTTACGAATGTTGGGAGAAAACCAAAAGAGTGTTCATAAGATCTGTTGGTTTCAGGTTTGGAGTTATATGCTTTCGGGAGTTGTTTTTGGTGCACTTCTTGGAATGATAATCGTTTATGGTATTTGGAAAGGCAATGTTATTACCAATACGCCACTCACGGTTGAATGGGAGTATTTAATTGGGATTGTCATGTATTTGTTCGGATTGTCTTTTGTGTTATATCCCACTGTCAGGAAAATGGAAAATAATAAATAATATAAAATCTTACAATTTAAAAAATGCCGGAATATTTTATTGTGGCGTAATGTTTCATATGATAAACTAAATTTAACATAGGGACTTGTAGTGTGACTTAAGATAGGAGAAAGAGGAAAATATCATGAGTAAAAACGTTATATTAAAAGCGGATAATCTTTATAAAAGTTATACCACAGGGAAGGAATCCTTCGAGGCTCTGCGGGGAGTGTCGCTATCGCTGGAACAGGGGGAAATGCTTGCCGTGATGGGAAGCAGCGGTTCCGGAAAAAGCACGCTGTTACATATCCTTGGAGCAATGGATGCAGCCGATAAGGGAGAAATCCGGCTGAATGGAGAGCTGCGAGAGGACTATGGAACGGAACCGGCGGCTACCAAAATCCGGGCAGAACAGATCGGTTTTATTTTTCAGGATTTTAACCTGATACAGGATCTGACGGTAGAGGAAAATGTGGCGCTGCCTCTGATGCTTGCCGGGGAAAACAATCGTGTGATCTGGGATAAGACAGATCAGATGTTAGAGAAGGTGGGTATCCTTGAAAAGAAAAAGAATGCCATCACAGAGCTATCCGGCGGACAGCGTCAGCGGGTTTCTATTGCGAGGGCATTGATCACGGAGCCGAAGCTTTTACTGGCGGATGAACCCACGGGCAATCTGGATTATAATACCTCTATTGAAATCATGCAACTATTTCTGGAGCTGCAGCAGGAACAGGATCACAGTATTATTATTGTCACACATGATGCTATGGTAGCGGGATATACGGATCGTATCCTGTTTTTGCATGACGGACAGGTCTGTGATGAATATCGTTGCCGGAAAAACGGGGATGATATGGATCATATTGTCGATAAATTTAAGACATTGTCCCTGAAGAAGGGACGGTGACAGGATGCGTTATATTGTCAGGATTTCTGCTGCATTCCTGAAAAGAAGCCGGTTTTTAACAATATCCTGTATTTTAAGTATCTTTTTTGCAGATTTTTTGTGTGTCAGCATGTTTCAGCTTTCGGCAAATGCAAAGCAGAAATATGAAGAAGGCATTCTGGAAGAGTATGGAGATTATCAGATAGGTCTTTCCACGGAGGACGGAAGATATTTTACGTCAGAGGAAATAAAAAAGATCAAAGAACTAAGTCAGGTCACGGGGTATACGGACGGCTTTGAACGGGAGATTGAGGGAGATACGGATATTTATGCACTGGGAGTGAAGGATGATGCCATCAACCGGAGCCGTTATAAATATTCTTTTCCGGTAAAGGGCAGCAAAGTAGTTGTCAATGAATATCTGGCAAGAAAATATCAGGCAGGGCAGGGAGATACATTTCAGATCAACGGAAAGACATTAGAAGTAGGAGAGATTCTTCGAAATGATTCTTTTACAGATCAGAGAATGTGTATGGTGATCATGGAGCGGGATGCTCTTCATAAATTTCTGGGAGACGACAGTGGAAAGTGTAATTATATGTTTCTGCAGTGCCCGGATAAGGAGACTTCGGAGGTTGGCAGCCGTTTGGAGAAAATGTCCGAAGATTTTTCTGTGTTTGCGGTGAAAGAGGACGAAACGGTGAGGAAATTGTTCAAAATCTTTCAGGCAATGATACAGATGCTTTCCGGTATTGTAGTATTGATCAGTGGCATGTTTATTGTGAGCAATTTCCACGAATATCTTCGAAAATACCGGCGTGATATGGCAGTGATGCGTACAGTTGGTGCATCAAGGAAACAGATATCCCTGTTTTTCAGTGTGATGTCGTTATTTTTAAGTCTGATCGGCTGTGGTCTTGGGATGCTTTGCACTGTTTTGCTGGATCGCTGTCTGTTATCTCTGCTCAATGACAAATTAAATCTTTTTGAGGGAAACGTAACGATTGAGTGGGGAAGCCTCTTTGGAATTACCGGTCTGATCTTTGTATTGTTTAATGGCATTGTGCTGATCTTTTTTATTTGTGGTCAGAACGTACTGCCGATCCAGGTATTTCAGGAAACGGGAAGTCATAAGGTAAGCCATTTCAGACCACGTATGACATGGCTTCGCCGAATCGTCGGCACACCGGGATATCTGGCAGTAAAGCTGGCTTTGCCAAAGCTTGCACAGAATTTTTTTATTATTTTGATCATTGCACTTCTCACCATGTTTTCTTATGTGGGGTTGAGTTTTCTGGAGCTTCTCCGGATGAATGATATGTCTTATGTAAAATCTATTACCCATGAAGCAGATTACATGGCAGAATGGGAGGAGGATACGCAGAAAATTACATTTAATCAGGTTCAGAAATGTGCTGACCGGATCCGTAACGAGTCGGAAACTACCGGTTATTATCAGATCCGGGTCGATTCATGGGGATGCAAAAATATACCGGATAATATCAGAGTTTTGTATGCAACGGATCTCGGGGAATATTTCCGGATCAATGCCTCTTTTTATAAAAATAAACTCAAGGGGGACAAAACGGATTATATTGTCATGACTCCGGAAACCCTGAAAAGTAAGGGATATCATGAGGGAGACAAGATCACTCTGGGTTCCGGTCTGCTCAAAAAGAAAAAGACATATGTGATCTTGGAGGCAGCCAATAACTTCATGGCAGGTCTGGATACGGATAACCAGACTTATATTGATGTGAACGACCTGAATGAAAAGGAAGCAGCAGATCCAAATCGGGGTGGAATCGAGGAGGCATTCTTTTATATCCGGGGATATCAGGAATCAGTAAAAACGGTACTGGAGGAGATCTCCCGGGAAAACCAACAGATTACATGGCTCGACTGTCGTGACAGGATGAAGCAGGCAGAGCAGATCTTTCAGCAGAGATCTGTAATGATCCGGCTGGTGCTTGGAATTCTTAGTCTTGTCGCAGGAATTGGCTGGCTCAATTCGGCAAGAGGAATGCTTTATTCCAGACGAAAAGAATTTCAGACTTTACGAACACTGGGCTTTTCCAAGAGAAAGCTTTATGCGGTTGCCTGGATACAGATCGGAATTTATCTGCTGGCAGGAATTGCAGCGGGGATTCTGATGGGCGATATGGCGATACGGAATATATTCCGGGATGGCGTGATCAACGGAAGCAGTATTCAGGTTTACTGGAAGAATGTGGCAGGGATCACCGGATATCTGCTTTTGCTTGCAGCAAGTCTGGGATTTACTATCAGGGATGTAACAAAGGATGCCGGGAATTGAGAAAAAGAGGTTGAAATTGAAAAGAGGGATAAAAAAGTTGAAAAAGAACATAATTATGGTATAATGATACCATAAGGAGGCGCATGTTATGCCAAAAATTATTCCGATTAAAGATTTGAAGAACACATCAGAGATTTCCGATATGTGCCACAAGACGGAGGGACCAATCTATGTTACTAAAAATGGTTATGGTGACATGGTGATCATGAGCATGGAGAGCTACGAGTCAACGATGAGACAGGCTGCTATGTATAGAGATATTGAAATTTCAGAAAAGCAGATTGAGGCAGGACAGACAAAGGATGCCAGAGCGGCACTTAGAGAAATGAGGGCAAAGTTTGATCTATAAATTAAATGTTACAGAACATGCTGATGAGCTGCTTGATAATCTTGTGTATCATTTTTAATGAATAACAGGCAGCCCGACGCCTGTTAGATAGCATTGATGTCATTTATGAGAGGCTGGTGGTCAATCCATTTCAATTTGCGGAGTGTAGAGATGTCTATCTTGCTAATAAAGGATATCGCGAAGCAGTTGTGCCACACATGAATTATATTGTTGTTTTTGATGTGAGAACAGATGTCGTAAATGTAGTTGGTATCTTTCATGAGTTAGAAGATTACAAGAATAAATTGTGACATGTAATATTTATAAAGAGATTGAAATTGAAGACCGTCGATGCATTAGAGGTAATGTGTTGGCGGTTTTTAGTCTGTGTTGGACTATCTAAAACGCATGGAATTACCATATCGACAACCCTTCCTGTATGTGGTACACTTTTACCATACAAAACAACGACAACAGAGGTGATATACAACAATGATAGCGTGTATATCATATTTACAGAACACCGGTAAAATACGGCGTTTAGGCGGTTGATTTTTGATGGAAAATGACCTTACGAATTATATACGAATAGTAGTGTCAAAAATGCGTACACAAAGAATAAAGAAAGAGGCTTTTGCAAGGTTGGAACAGTTGCGTAAAAAGGGCACTGTTATTGATGATGTAGAATTAGCTTCTTATAGGAAAGAAAAATACGGTAGGTGAAAATTTGATTTTCCGTAGATAGCAAGTGAATGAGTGTAACTCATATTTGGGAATAATAACAGGGATAGTTTTTGAAGAAAAAAGACCGTTTGAAAGCAGGAGGTAAAGTAATGGCAGAAGATATATTGTTTTCCGGTGAATCAAAGAACGTTGAGTACAAAATTACTGTGCCAGAGAAAAGTGAAAAATACATGAAAACGGTGGTAGCTTTTGCAAATGGTGCAGGAGGTAAAATTGTTTTTGGAATAGATGATAAAACTTTAGAGATTGCAGGAATGGATATTGATAATATTTATAAAACAATGGATGCTATTACTAATGCGATTTCTGATGCATGTGAGCCTGCTATCAGACCAGATGTAGCATTAAAGACAGTTAAGGATAAGACAGTGATTGTTGTGGAGATCCTTCCAGGTGCAGAACGTCCTTATTATATCAAGTCAATGGGAATGGTTAACGGTACTTATATACGTGTAGCAGGAACAACCAGACATGTGGAAGATTATATGCTGAAAGAGCTGATACTGGAAGGGAAGAATCGTTATTTTGATAGTGAAATATGTCAGAATATGATTATATCTGAAAGCGAGATAGATGAGCTTTGTAAGAGTATGAAGAAAATTGCGATACAAAATACATGGAAGGATAGTGAGAAGGCAGAGATTAAAGACGTTACAAAGAATGTATTGATTTCATGGGGAATTTTGAAGGAAGAGGACGGGAAAGTATATCCCACCAATGCTTATGCGCTTTTGACTGGACGCATGGTGCCGCAACCAGTGATTCAGTGTGGGGTGTTTAAAGGAACAAACCGTTCACATTTTGTTGATCGGAGGGAATTTGAGGGAACAATTCAGGAACAAATGATAGCGGCATATCAGTATGTTCTTGAAAAAATCAATATGGGCATGACGATAAAGGGAATGTATCGGCAAGATGTGTATGAGTTACCAACAGATAGTATTCGTGAGATGATTGCGAATGCTGTGGCACATCGTAGTTACTTAGAACCAGGAAATATACAGGTAGCACTGTTTGATGACAGATTAGAAGTAACTTCTCCGGGAATGCTTTTGAACAATGTTACAATTTCCAAAATGCTGGAAGGTTATTCCAAGCCCAGAAATCCAGCAATCGCAAGAGCGTTTGCGTATATGAAGATCATTGAAAAATGGGGAACCGGAATACCAAGATTGTTTGAATCCTGTAAAGAATATGGTTTGCCAAAACCAGAGCTGATTGATTTTGATGGTGATTTCAGAGTAAATATGTATAGAAGAACAGAAACTAATACAGAAACTAATACAGAAATTAACACTAACACAGAAACTAACACAGAAACTGATACAGAAATTAATGTAGGAATACATGGAACGGATACGGAAAAAGCAGATAAAATTATTGAAATAATGAGAGAACAGCCTGCGGTTACAGTGAAGAAAATTGCTGAGCAGATTGGTCTATCAATTAGTGGAGTCCGTTATCATGTAAATAAATTGAAGAAAGACGGAATAGTGGAACATATTGGTTCATCGAAAAAGGGAACATGGGTGATTCATAAGAGTTGACAATAAAGAATATATGGAAATATTAGGGGGGAAATGGAACTCCTTCGGAAAAGTTTTGGAAACTGGAGAAGAGAATTAAAGAAGATAAGAAGGATTGTGGTGCACAGTGTGACATGAGAAGATCCAATCAGTTTTATATTATGCTGGAATTGCTGAATGAAGGTGCAATAACTATGGATGATTTGGAAGAGATAATGGAGCATTTTGTAACTAGATAAAAATCAGGGAGATGCCAATATGCGTGATTCAGTAGAAAATATATCACAACTACAAAAAAAGCTCAATGATTTGCAGTTGGAAAACCAGATATTAAAAAATATATTGAATAAAGCAGGATTGTCATATCATAAAGAATTATCAGAATTTAGACAAAGTGCAACTAAAGAGGATTATGATCAGGAACAAGGAAAAAGAATTATTCCTCCACAGGCAATAACGGAAAATATAGCAAATCAGTTTTTTGGAATGTTTTGGGGACGGCAGGATGTCTATGCTAAGCGTAGTGTTAATAAAGAAACCGGAAAAGTTGCATATTATCCTCAGTGCAGCAATTTTTGGACGAATGTATGCCATAAGAAGATTAAAGATGGTGTTAAATGTAAGGATTGCAAGAAGCGTTCTTATAAAGCAATAACCAAGAAAGATATATTAAATCATTTGCTGGGAAATGCATATAATGGATCAGATGTAATAGGTGTATACCCGTTACTTAGTAATGGAACATGCAGATTCATGGTATTTGATTTTGATAATCATGATAAGGGAGCGGAGGAGAAAGATTATGCAAATATTGATGATACATGGACTGAAGAAGTTGAGGCTGTAAGAGAAATCTGTGTACTAAATGGAATAGAGCCGTTAGTAGAACGCTCAAGATCTGGCAAAGGTGCGCATATATGGATATTTTTTGATAAGCCGATAGCGGCTTCGTTGGTAAGAAGATTTGGATTTGCTTTGCTTGATAAAGGAGCAGAACAGGTTAATTTAAAATCTTTTAAATATTATGACCGAATGCTGCCTGCACAGGATTCGTTACCGGATGATAGTAAAGTTGGCAATTTGATTGCGCTACCATTACAGGGGAAAGCATTACGGGATGGAAATAGTGCATTTGTGGATGGAAACTGGAATGCTTATCCTGATCAATGGGAGATTTTATTCAGCAAACCCAAATTATCACAGGAATTCTTGGAAGAGAAAATAAAAGAATGGTCAAATTCCATTGATGATATTACTGCAAATGCTGATGAAAGTGATAGAGAAAAGCCCTGGGATAGAGTGCGGCATTTTAATAAAAAAGATATAGATGGAAAGTTACATATTACGTTGTCAAATGGAGTATATGTAGATAATACGAATTTGAAAGTATCAATGCAGAACAGAATTCGGAGGATGGCAGCAATTAGTAATCCGATTTTCTATAAACATCAGGCAATAGGCACATCTAATTATGATACATCAAGATGGATATATCTGGGGAAAGACCATTTGAGTGGATATATACAGATACCACGAGGACTGTATGACGAACTTTTGAAAAGTGTAAAGCAGGCAGATATCATTTATGAAATTGAAGATGAGCGTCAACAGGGAAGAAGTATTAATGTAGCATTTAATGGTGAATTGCGTCCTGAACAGGACAAGGCATTAAAGGAATTAACGAAGTATGATAATGGAATACTTCACGCTGCAACAGCATTTGGTAAAACAGTTGTAAGTAGTGCCATAATAGCAAAAAAGAAAGTTAATACACTAATTATACTTGAATCTTCTGCGCTGATGGAGCAATGGAAAGAGGCATTGGTTGAATTTCTGAATATTAATGAGGAACTTCCGACATATGAGACTAAGACTGGAAGAGTCAGGAAAAGAAAAAGTCTGATTGGAATATTGCAGGGAGCACATGATTCCATGACAGGAATTATAGATATTGCGATGGCAGGATCGTTGTGTAAAAAAGGAGAGTTTCATAAGCGATTGAATCAATATGGACTTGTCATAGTTGACGAGTGTCATCACTCTGCTTCGGAAACAATAGCAAATGTTTTAAAAGAAGTAAAAGCAAAATATGTATATGGAGTCACAGCAACGCCGAAAAGAGGAGATGGGTTAGAAAAAATTAATTATATGCTTATCGGATCTATAAGATATAGCTATACGGCAAAGGAAAAAGCAAAAGAGCAGGGTATACAGCATCTTGTATATCCGCGATTTACACGTACCGTATTGCCAAGAGGCGTGATTATCGGAAAGATGCATCCAAATGAAGCGTATGAGATTATTCATAATAATGATATTAGGGATGAACAGATTATAGAGGATGTGAAGCAGTGTGTATCCGCAGGTCGTACACCTGTTATATTGTCTCGTTACAAGGATCATTCTGAAAAACTGTACGAGCGGTTAAAAAACTACGCAGATCATGTATTTCTTATGACGGGAAATAATTCTAAGAGGGAACACAAAAAGATTCTTGAACAGATGAAACAGGTTGATAAAGAGGATTCTTTTATATTAATAGCTACGGGATCTTTGGTAGGAGAAGGCTTTGATTTTCCAAGGTTAGACACGCTTTTTATGGC
The DNA here is from genome assembly GCA_022774505.1 of Lachnospiraceae bacterium. Lineage (GTDB taxonomy): Bacteria > Bacillota > Clostridia > Lachnospirales > Lachnospiraceae > Jutongia. Next base: position 42,592 of record JALFLW010000068.1, on the reverse strand, counting down.
GACACCTGTATCGTTTCGTAGTGTGGTTGAACAATATGCTGGAAGATTAAATCGTGATTATGCAGGTAAAGAAAATGTGATAATATATGATTATGTGGATAATCATATTCCAATGTTTGATAATATGTATGCGAAACGATTGAAAGCATATAAACAGATCGGATATGAGCTTGCTGGTGGCTTGCAAACTGATAAACAGATGGTTAATGCAATATATGCTGGAGATAATTATACTGAAAACTATCATAAAGATTTGCTTGATGCTAATAAGAATATAATAATTTCCAGTCCTGCAATCAGTGGTTCAAAAGTTTATGAGTTGATCAATATGTTAAAAGAAAAGCAGATGTCAGGTGTTCAGGTTACCATAGTTACATGGAATCCGGATTCATATGGATATGGTGATGCAGCATACTGGATGCAGTTGCATGAAGATATGCGTAAAGCCGGTTTTTATATTAAAACGGTTGAAGAATCCTGTGAACGATTTGCAGTTATTGATCAGAAAGTGGTCTGGTATGGAAATATTAATTTACTGGCGAAGGATAAGGCTGATGGTAGTATTATGAGAGTATTGAGCAAGGAGATAGCAAGTGAATTGATGGAACTTACATTTGGAAATAATAGTAAATTTAAAAGATAAAAAGATTAGACTGAAAGCAGGTGATTTAATGGTCAACAAAGAGTTTTTTGGTGAAACAAAGAATGTAGAATTCAAAAGAGAGATTCCTAGTAGACATGAAAAGTTTTTAAAAGATATTATTGCATTTTCGAATAGTACCGGAGGACAGGTTATTGTTGGGATTGAGGACGAAACTTGCATTGTGTATGGAATTGGTGAACAAAGTCCGTTTAAGCTGTCTGATTCAATATCAAATATGATTTCTGATGCATGCACGCCTCAGATAGAACCGGATATTTCCATACAGACAATAGAAGATAAAACGGTGCTTGTAATAGATGTTGCACCGGGGAAATTCAGACCGTATTATTTAGCTAATAAAGATAAAGAGACGACTTCTTATATTAGAATAAATGGGACAAGCAGACCGGCAGATGCACGGAAATTGCAGGAACTAGAACTGGAAGGACAAAATATATCATATGATTCTCTTCAGGATATTGGGCGGGAATATGATGAGAATAAGGCATTAGAATTGTGTGAAACTATGAAAAAAATTGCAGTCGCTTCGTGTGAGACAGAGGAGGAAAGAATTGCAATAAAAGATATGACTATAACAAAACTACATGACTTTGGATTGCTTTGTATGGTTGGCAGAAATTTATATCCTACACATGCTTTTGACTTGTTGACAGAAAATACAAACAAAGCGGCAAAGATACAATGTGCATTATTTAAAGGCAAAACAAGGGATATTTTTATTGATAGAAAAGTGTTTGACGGACCGATATATGAACAGGTTAACGATGCGTATAACTTTGTTTTGAGACATATAGATATGGGAGCACAGATTGATGGAGAGTATAGGAAAGATATATATGAACTACCGGTATCTGCTGTCAGAGAGACAATAGCAAATGCCGTTTTGCATAGAAGTTATTTGGATAGATCTTGCATACAGGTATGTATTTATGATGATAGAATGGAAGTTTCTTCGCCGGGAATGTTATATGGCGGACTGGATATAGAGACGGCGAAAACAGGAAAATCAACATGCAGAAATGAGGCAATTGCTGAGGCCTTTCATTATATGCATATTGTAGAGGCTTGGGGAACTGGAATTCCAAGAATTATTAATAGATGTAAAGAATATGATCTTCCGGCTCCTGCATTTGAAGAATTTGGAGATGGTTTTAAGGTTACGCTTTTCAGAAAAGCAAGCAATGCATTAGAAAAAGTAAGCAATGCTCAGAAAAAAATAAGCAACATCCAGGGAAAAGCAAGCAATGCATTAGAAAAAGTAAGCAACACTCATGGAGAAATAAGCAATGCTCAGGAAAAAGTAAGCAATAAATTCGATAATTATGTACCTTTTCTAAAAGCAGTGGAGGCAACAGATATATTTATAAATAATATCAGAATGGTATATGAGCACTGCAATGTGGACACTCCGTTTGGACAGGCAAATGTAATGGAGTGGCTTGAATGTTCTAAATCTAAAGCAACTAATATTATGAATGTATTAAAAACGGCGGAGATAATAGAAAAAGTAAAAGGATTTGGTCCCGGAAGGTATAGATTTGTGGATTTACAGGATTAGAATAAACCTATCGTCTATAATAACCATATCGACAACCCTCCCCGTATGTGGTACACTTTTACCATACAAAACAACGACAACAGAGGTGATATACAGCAATGATAGCTATAATAGACTATGATGCAGGTAATTTAAAGAGTGTTGAAAAAGCATTGATCTCTCTGGGAGAGGAATGTATCGTGACCAGAGATCCGCAAACGATCCTGACAGCAGATAAGGTGATACTGCCCGGAGTAGGAGCCTTTGGGGATGCTATGGAGAAGCTTCAGCGGTTTGGACTGGTTGAGGTGATAAGAAAAGTGACAGCAGCGGGTACTCCGTTTTTGGGAATCTGTCTGGGACTGCAGCTACTGTTCCGCAGCAGTGATGAATCTCCGGGAGTGGAGGGGATTGGCGTTTTGGATGGGGAAATTGTATCCATTCCGCCCAAGGAAGGATATAAAATCCCACATATGGGATGGAATTCCATTGAGATAAAGAAAGGTGCCAGACTATTTGAAGGGATTGAGAACGGATCGTATGTATATTTTGTTCATTCCTTTTATCTTAAGGCCGATCATCAGGAGGATGTGGCAGCGACGACAGATTATATTGTACCGATCCATGCTTCCGTGGAGCATGGTAATATATTTGCGTGCCAGTTTCATCCGGAGAAAAGCGGGGATGTTGGTCTGCAGATCCTGAGAAACTTCTGTAAACTGTGAGAAAATACAGCAAAGGAAATGACGGAGGATATCGGTGACGGTATCAGAATGGAGGATATATGTTTACGAAAAGAGTGATCCCATGTCTGGATGTTCATGAGGGCCGGGTAGTAAAGGGTGTAAATTTTGTAGATCTGAAGGATGCCGGCGACCCGGTAGAGGTTGGAGCAGCATATGGGCGAGAGGGTGCTGATGAATTGGTATTTTTGGATATTACAGCATCATCGGATGCCAGAGCTACCAAGATTGATATGGTACGCCGGGTGGCAGAAACTGTTTTTATTCCATTTACCGTAGGTGGAGGTATTCGCACCGTGGAGGATTTTAAGGTGATCCTACGGGAAGGGGCAGACAAGGTATCTGTCAATTCCGCTGCGATCATGAATCCGACGCTGATCTCCGAGGCAGCATTAAAATTTGGCAGCCAGTGCGTGGTAGTTGCCATTGATGCAAAACGCCGGGAGGATGGAAGCGGATGGAATATTTACAAAAATGGTGGAAGGATTGATATGGGCATTGATGCTGTGGAGTGGGCGATGAAGGCAGCAGAGCTTGGAGCCGGAGAGATCCTTTTGACAAGCATGGACTGTGATGGGACGAAAGCGGGATATGATAATGAGTTGACCAGGATCATTTCGGACAATGTACCGATTCCGGTGATTGCATCAGGTGGAGCGGGAAAACTGGAGCATTTTAAGGATGCTTTTACACAGGGACATGCAGAGGCAGTACTTGCTGCATCATTGTTCCATTATAAGGAACTGACGATCCATCAGGTCAAGGAATATCTTCGTGATGAAGGAATATCAGTACGGTTATAAAAATGTAATAAGTAACTAAGACTTCCCACACCCAAAACTTCCCTTTATTGGTGTGGGAAGTCTTAGTAAGTAAAAATATTTAAAGTGCAGGATTTCATACAGATAATTATTATCTGATATCTACATCGATTATTTCTAAGACAGAAAAGAGGAAAAAGGATGGCAATGATTACGAATGACTGGCTGGATGCGATACATGGAGAGTTTTCCAAGCCATATTATAGGGATTTATTTAATTTTGTAAAAGAAGAATATAGCCGGGCAGTTATCTATCCGCCGGCAGATGATATTTTTAATGCATTTCATTTTACTCCGTTATCCAAGGTGAAAGTATTGATTTTAGGACAGGATCCTTATCATAATGTACATCAGGCTCATGGACTTTCATTTTCTGTACCGGAGGATCAAAAGGATATTCCGCCATCTCTGCAGAATATATATAAAGAGCTGCAGGATGATCTGGGCTGTGAGATTCCCAATAATGGTTATTTAAAAAAATGGGCGGATCAGGGTGTGCTGCTGCTTAATACGGTTTTGACAGTGCGGGCACATCAGGCAGCCTCTCATCAGGGAAAGGGATGGGAACGGTTTACGGATGCAGTCATTCAGGCCGTCAATGCTCAGGACAGACCGATTGTATATATGCTTTGGGGCAGACCGGCACAGAGCAAGATACCGATGCTGACAAATCCGAAGCATCTTATTCTGAAAGCACCGCATCCAAGTCCGTTGTCAGCATATCGGGGATTCTTTGGATGCCATCATTTTAGCAAAGCAAATGATTTTTTGAAGGCAAACGGAGTAGAGCCTATTGACTGGCAGATTGAGAATGTATAATAAACTAAGACTTCCCACATTCAAAACCGATATATACCCATAATTGGAAAGTCTTAGTAATAAAATATGAAAATAAGCCCTTTTACTGAGATTTTGTCTGATGAAATCTCAGTAAAAGGGCTTATTGTAATTTATATAGATATGAGATGATATTTATTACAGCTTTTCTGCAATATCGTAGATCAGGCGTTCAGATTCATCCCAGCCGAGGCAGGCATCTGTGATAGATTTTCCGTATACATGCTCGGAAATCTTCTGGTTGCCCGGTTCGATATAGCTTTCTACCATAACGCCCTTTACAAGCTTTTTGATATCATTGGATACATTACGGCTGTGAAGGACTTCGGAAACGATACGAGGTTGCTCAAAGTACTGTTTGTTAGAGTTTGCATGATTTGCATCAACGATACATGCAGGATTTTTTAAATCCAGCTGCTGATACATTTCATTCAAAAGTACAAGATCTTCATAATGATAATTTGGCATAGATTGATCATGTTTGTTGACAGCACCACGCAGGATCGTATGTGCCAGAGGATTTCCGTCTGTTTTTACTTCCCATTGGCGATACATAAAGGTATGGCTGCTCTGTGCAGCGATACATGAGTTCAACATAATGCTTAAAGTACCACTGGTAGGATTCTTCATACCGCATGGGATATCAAAACCACTGACAGTCAGGCGGTGCTGCTGATCCTCTACGGAACGTGCACCTACCGCTACATAAGACAGAATATCTGAAATATATGGCCAGTTTTCAGGATAAAGCATTTCGTCAGCGGCAAATAAGTGTGTTTCGGAAATAGCACGCAGATGCATTTTACGCATAGCGATGATACCATCATGAAGATCAGGCTCTTTCTCCGGATCCGGCTGATGAACGATTCCCTTATATCCCTGTCCTGTAGTACGAGGCTTATTTGTATAGATACGTGGGATGATCAGAATTTTGTCAGAAACCTTTTCCTGCACTTTGGCAAGACGATTTATATAATCACAGACAGAATCTTCATTATCTGCAGAACATGGTCCGATGATTACCAAAAATTTATCGGATTCTCCGGTAAAGACTTTTTTGATCTCCGCATCACGTGCTTCTTTTAATTTCTTGTGCTCTGCTGGAAGTGGGTATGCTTCCAGTAATTCTTCTGGTGACATTACTTCTTTTACATAGGTTACACCCATTTTTATCCTCATTTCTGTGCTGCGGTTCTAGTACAGAGACTGCTTCGTGCAGCACGACAAAACAGTTGATATAATGTGGAGAAAATACCCACAGTTTTCTATTATAACCATAAAATACAAAAAAAGGTAGGGGGTAATTAAAAAAAACTGATTTCGTGCATTGCATCCAAAATATCAGTGACGTAGGATGAAGTCGGAATATGAGACAGCTGCGGATCATTGATCAAGGATCACGATCCCGGCATGATATTCATCGGGAATGACAGTACCTGTTTTAGTCAGAAGAATATGCCGGTATAGATCGGCAGCAAAAAAATCAATGGCGAGGAAGTCTTTTGCATAGGGATAAGGCGAATCATCAAGGACATTCCATGCATTGGCTGTTTTGGTGATAACAGGGATCCCGGTGATATGACGCAGATAGCTGCTGCCGGACCGGCGCATCCCTAAGAGACGCAGATAAGGAACGGGATATGTTTTTGTGCCGGTATAATCAGAAGGTATCTCTAACAGAAGTTGAAAAAGGCACCGGCAGATCCGGGAATATGTGATATTCTTTCTCTTTAAGGAAAGAATAAAGGTTTCGGCTGATTGATAGCCGGAGAGACATTTTTCAATCCTGTTGGCGAGGTCTTCCGTGATGTCGCCGTAGTTTGTAAGATTACCGTGCCGGATGGCCTGGCGAAGTGCGAAATAAAGGAGACTGTCGAAATCAGAGATATCTGTGCCGAAACGACCGGGGCAGCCTTTTAGCAGGGAAAGCACTTCCGGAGGAAGTGCATGCACAAGGCTTTCCGGAGAAGGATTTTTCTTATAAGAAGAGCGGACAGCAGAGGCAGAAGAAAAGCCATCAGATGAAATAGCAGTGGAGTGATAGCCGGCATCTCTGCGCATGATTGGTAATGGTGTCATCGAACTGCCTGTTTTCTTTAATGCTTTCAGATATTCCAGTGCCAGAATATTATTAGCTCCGGTGAGAAGATCGCGGTTAAGCTCCGGCAGACAGTGACACAAAGCTGCTTCGCGGGCGGCAGGATAGGAAGCCCCTTTTTTTAGATGATCCTGAAGGATCCGACGATAAATGGGAGGCTCTTGAACCAAAAAATCAGCGGCAGACTGTAACAGAGACAGAGAGGGTGTCTCGCATCCAAAACAAAAACTGTCAAGCTGAAGAGTATCTAATAAGGAAACACCGCCATATGCAAAATGCTCTGCACTGGATAAAGCATAGACCGATGGCAGTTCGAAAACCAGATCGGCACCCTGGGAGAGGGCCATACGTGTCCGCAGATATTTATCAGCCCATGCGGGAGCACCTCTTTGGACAAAGTTTCCACTCATTGCAACGGCGATGATCCCGGCACCCTGAGAGCGCAGATAGTCAATCTGGTATTTGTGTCCATTATGGAAGGGATTGTATTCTGCAATGATTCCGGTAAATTTTATCATGAAGCGGCTCCTTTACTGATAGCGATAGTTGCGGTGTGATCATGTATCAGTATACCACAGTTACAACATAAAATGCACTAGACAAAGAGTGGGGAATCCATTATACTAAAATCAATTGGGTGATTTTGTACTTATGCCATAGCTCTAAGGCAGAAATGGAGGATATCATGAAGTTTATTGACGAGATTAAAGCAAGAGCAAAACAGGATGTAAAGACAATAGTACTGCCGGAAAGCAGAGATAAGAGAACACTTATCGCAGCTGCCCGGGTGTTGAAAGAGGGTACGGCAAAGATTGTTATGGTTGGGGATGAGGAAAAGATTAAGGATGGTGCTCACTGGCTGGATGTTGAGCTGGATGGGATTTCTGTAGTGAATCCGGAGACATCACCAAAGCTTGATGAGTATGTTAATTTGTTGTATGAACTCCGTAAGAAAAAAGGAATGACATTGGAGTCTGCACGGGAACAGCTTTTAAATAATTACATAATGTTTGGTGTTATGATGGTAAAATGCAAGGATGCGGACGGAATGGTAGCCGGATGCTGTCATGCTACGGCAGATGTACTTCGTCCGTCACTGCAGATCTTAAAGACTGCACCCGGGACGGAATTAGTGTCAGGTTTCTTTATTCTGGACGTGCCGAATTGTGAATATGGAGAGAATGGTACATTTCTTTTTGCAGACTGCGGATTAAATCAGGATCCGAATGCACAGGAAATGGCAGCGATCGCACATTCCAGCTCTAAGAGCTTTAGAAATCTGGTGGGTGGCAATCCGATCATTGCAATGCTTTCTCATTCCACAAAGGGAAGTGCAAAGCATCCGCTGGTAGACAAGGTAGTAGAAGCTACCCGGATCGCACATGAGAAGTATCCTCAGCTTGTAATTGATGGTGAGCTTCAGACAGATGCCGCTATTGTTCCTGAGGTTGCGAAGTCAAAAGCACCGGGCAGTGAGGTGGCCGGAAAAGCAAATGTACTTGTATTCCCTAATCTGGACTGTGGTAATATCTCGTATAAGCTGGTTCAGCGTCTTGCGAAGGCAGAGGCATATGGTCCGATGCTGCAGGGACTTTCAAGTCCTGTTAATGATCTGTCCCGTGGTTGTTCGGCAGAGGATATCACAGGTGTTATTGCCCTGACGGCAGTACAGGCTCAGTTACAATAAGCGTAACTGACCGGTAATATATAATGGAGGAAATGAAACATGAAAATACTTGTAGTAAATTGTGGCAGCTCATCATTGAAATATCAGCTGATCGATTCTGAAACAGAAGAAGTCAGTGCATCCGGACAGTGTGAAAGAATTGGTCTGGATGGTATTTTTTCTATCAAGATCAAGGGAGAAAAGCTGGAGAAATCCGTTGATATTCCGGATCATTCCGTAGCAATGAAGACTGTTTTAGATGCATTGGTGGATCCGGAGCATGCAGTACTTAAATCTTTGGATGAGATCGAGGCGATTGGACATCGTGTGGTTCATGGAGGAGAGAAGTTTTCGTCTTCTGTATTGATCGATGAGAATGTGATCAGTGAGATTGAGGAGTGCAGTGCATTAGCACCATTGCATAATCCTGCTAACATTCTGGGTATCCGTGCGTGTCAGAAGATCATGCCGGGTGTGCCAAATGTAGCTGTGTTTGATACAGCATTCCATCAGACAATGCCTCCTAAGGCATACATATATGGAATTCCTAAGAGATACTATGAGGAATATGGTATTCGCCGCTATGGATTTCATGGGACAAGCCACAGCTTTGTCTCAGAGAGACTGGCTCAGTTAGCAGGGCTTGATATCAGCGATTCGAAGATGATCATCTGCCATATTGGAAGCGGAGCAAGTATTTCTGCCGTAGTAAACGGTAAATCTGTAGATACGAGTATGGGTATGACACCACTAGAGGGTCTGGTGATGGGAACACGTTCCGGAGACATTGATCCGGCGATCGTAGAATTTATCTGTAATAAGGAAGGAAAATCTGTCAGTGAAGTTCTTACAATGTTAAATAAGGAATCAGGTGTTCTTGGAATCTCCGGATTGTCAAATGATTACAGAGATCTCTTGGAAGAGGAGGATGCAGGCAATGAGGCTGCTCATAATGCCTTAGAGGTATTGGTATACAGAGTTATCAAGTATATTGGTGCATATCATGTGGCAATCGGTGGTGCAGACGCTATTGCATTGACGGCAGGTGCAGGTGAGAACAATCTGGTCGTGCGAGGCCGTATCGTGGAGGGACTTTCAGCATTGGGAATTAAGCTGAATAAAGAAGCAAATACAGTACGTGGAGAGGAACTGCTCCTTTCTACACAGGATAGTACCATTCCGGTATGGGTTGTTCCGACCAACGAGGAATTAAAGATTGCCAGAGAAACAGTCGCGGTTGTTGAAAAATAATGGTTGACAAACAATACAGCAATTGATATAATCGAAAAAGTGTTGTAAAAAGCAAAGTAGGATAACAGTAGGAGGTGTAAGAAAATGTCTATCTGTCCAAAGAATAAATCTTCTAAGGGAAGAAGAGATCGTAGAAGAGCAAATTGGAAAATGACTGCTCCAAATCTTGTAAAGTGCAGCAAATGTGGTGCTTTGATGATGCCACATAGAGTATGTAAGGCATGCGGAAGCTACAACAAGAAAGAGATTCTTGCTAACGCAGAATAATATCATTTTCACGAACATAAAAAGGCATCGCCGCAGGGCGGTGTCTTTTTTAGTGTATAGGAAAATGCTTGTAGTGTAGAGGGAAGCCAAGTGCAAAACGCTGGTTTTGCACTTTTTTGGTATTTAAAATTATATAATAAAAGTTTGATATAACAAAATAATCAGAAGTTATTAGACATTTCAGATGGCATGAATATAATGTAAAACGTGGCAGGAAGCCGGGAAAGGAAGTGAGTACTACGGAGGAATTAACGAAGGAGCTGCTGGAAGAGTTAAACTGCAATACGGCGTTTACGGTTCCGATATTTGATGGGATCGCAGTTCCGGAATCGGTCGTTGTGACATGGCTGATCATGGCAGTATTGATTGTTGTCTCCATATTGCTGACGAGAAATTTAAGCATTGATAATCCGGGAAAAGTACAGCTTGCATTGGAATCGGGATATCAAATGGCAGAGAATTTCTTTGGAGAATTGCTGGGAGAAAACGGATTAAAATATCTGCCGTATCTGATCAGTGTATTGGTCTACATAGCCGTTGCAAATCTTATCGGCCTTGTGGGACTGAAACCACCGACAAAGGATATGGGTGTAACTGCCGGAATGGCCATCATGAGTATTTTGGTCGTAGAATTTGCAGGAATACGTGCAAAAGGAGGCAAAGGCTGGCTAAAAAGCTTTGGAGAACCTATATGGATCGTTGCACCGATTAATCTGTTGGAGATATTTACCAGACCACTGTCGCTTTGTATGCGGTTGTTTGGAAATGTGCTCGGCTCCTATGTGGTTATGGAGCTGATAAAGCTTGTTGTTCCGGCGGTATTGCCGGCGGTATTTAGCTGCTATTTTGATATATTTGACGGTTTGATACAGGCATTTGTATTTGTATTTCTGACTTCATTATATATCGGAGAGGCGACTGCATAAGCCGGGCTGAAATGGATAGAAGCAACAGGGAAAAGAGATAGTACGTTACAAGAAATTTAAACAAGAGTAAGGATAATAACAAATTCACCCAGAGATCCGTCCGGGCGCTGCCGGAAGAGATCTTTAGCTGTCAAAAGCCGGCCAAAAGGTGCTTGCTTTTGACAGGAATATAAAAATAGAATGGGCAGCGCAGAATCGAGGATAATTATGACACAGTTAATCGCAATTGGAGCAGGAATCGCAGTTTTAACAGGTATTGGAGCAGGAATTGGTATTGGAATGGCTACGTCAAAGGCAGTAGATGCCATCGCAAGACAGCCGGAGGCAGAACCAAAGATCAAGATCAATCTTGTTCTTGGCTGTGCATTGGCAGAGGCAACTGCCATTTATGGTTTTGTTATCGCATTGTTGATCATATTATTTTTGAAATAAATAGAAGCGGTAACGGGTATAGTGGATGTGAAAGCATTTTCTATACAAAAAATCAGAGAAAGGCTGGCGATGTGATATGTTACGTTTAGACGGGATCGTCTTTACATTGATCAACCTGTTAGTTCTTTATGTGGCATTGCGTCATTTCCTGATCGGTCCGATCAGGTCGGTATTGGAGCAGAGAAAAGAGCAGATAGATGGACAGTTTGCATCAGCGGCAGGGAAAGAAGAAGAGGCTCTGCAGTTAAAAGATAAATATGAGAAGATGCTGACAGATGCAAAGGCTGAGTCACAAAAGATATTGGACAATGCAAAGGTACGTGCTCATAAAGAATATGAAAACAGAGTGATGGAAGCAGAAAAACAGGCAGATCATATTATGGAAAAAGCCCGGAGAGATGTAGAGGCTGAAAAAGAAAAGACAATGAGTGGTATGCACAAGCAGGTGGCACAGGTGGCAATGGCAGCAGCAGAGAAGATTCTTGCGGAAAATGCCGGGTCAGCGTCCAATCGATCCATATATGACAGTTACATAGCAGGAGCAGGTGAGTCCTATGAATCAGATGGCAATTAATTATGGAAAGGTATTATTTCTATTAGATATTGACAGAGAGATGATTGCTGAGACAGCAAAGATATGGAATTCTTCAAAACCCCTGCAGGAGGTATTGGAAAGTCCTGTGGTTCAAAGAAGCAAAAAACATAGTCTGATAGAAAAGATATTTCCGGAGACGCTACATTCCTTTTTAAAAGTGGTATGTGATAATCATGAGGAGAAAATGCTGCCGGATATTTTTCGGGCTTATCAAAGATGGTATGATGACAGCCGAAAGATAAAAACAGGCATTTTGTATTATGTGGATAAGCCGGATTCAGAGCAGCTAGCTCAGATAGAAAATAAATTATGCAGTCAGTTAAAATGCAATAAAGTGAAGCTTGCATTGAAATCCCGTCCGGAATTGATCGGAGGTTTCGTGATCCGTATTGGTGATCTGGAGATTGACCGGAGTCTGCAGGGGAGTGTCAACTGTCTGACAGAAAAATTGACTAGGAGATGATAATGTGAGTGCGATCAGCTCAGAAAATATAATATCTATATTAAAAAGTGAGATTGAAAATTATGAAACAGCGAGCCGGGAGCATGAAGTAGGAACCGTGATCTGGGTTGGCGATGGGATTGCGACAATTTATGGCATGGAACATGCGATGTATGGAGAAATCGTAATTTTTGAAAATGGGATTAAAGGAATGGTTCAGGATATCCAGCGTACCCAGATCGGCTGCATTGTATTAGGTAAAGATAATGGCATCCGTGAGGGAATGAAGGTGACCAGAACAAAAAAACGTGCAGGTATTCCTGTGGGAGACGGGTATTTGGGGCGTGTTGTCAATGCACTTGGAGCCCCTATTGATGGAAAGGGAGATATTCAGGAGGATGATTACCGGCCGATTGAGTGTGAGGCACCGGGGATCATTGACCGTAAGTCGGTAACAGAACCACTGGAGACAGGGATCCTCGCAATTGATTCCATGTTTCCGATCGGAAGAGGACAGCGTGAATTGATCATTGGTGACAGGCAGACAGGAAAAACTTCCATTGCCATGGATGCGATCCTGAACCAAAAGGGAAAGGACGTAGTCTGTATTTATGTGGCGATCGGTCAGAAAGCATCTACGGTGGCAAAGCTTGTAAATACGTTGGAGAAAAATGATGCAATGGAATATTCTATTGTGCTTTCGGCGACGGCAAGTGAGTCTGCATCTTTGGAATATATTGCACCATATTCCGGGACAGCGTTGGCAGAATATTTTATGTATCAGGGAAAAGATGTACTGATTGTATATGATGATCTGTCAAAGCATGCGGTGGCTTATCGTGCATTGTCCCTTTTGCTCGAGCGTTCGCCGGGGCGTGAGGCGTATCCGGGAGATGTATTTTATCTGCATTCCCGTCTGCTGGAACGATCCAGCAGACTGAGCGATGAGCTGGGAGGTGGTTCCATTACGGCACTTCCTATTATAGAGACACAGGCCGGAGATGTATCAGCATATATTCCGACAAATGTTATTTCTATTACTGACGGGCAGATTTTTCTGGAGAGCGATCTGTTTTTCTCAGGAATGCGTCCTGCGGTCAATGTAGGTTTGTCCGTATCCCGTGTTGGTGGAGCGGCACAGACAAAGGCCATGAAAAAGGCTGCAGGTACAATTCGTATTGATCTGGCACAGTTTCGGGAAATGGAAGTCTTTACCCAGTTTAGTTCAGATCTGGATGAAGAGACAAAACAGCAGCTGGCTTATGGAAATGGTCTGATGGAGCTTTTGAAACAGCCGCTTGGTCATCCGATGTCTCTGGCAGAACAGGTTATCACTCTGGTGGCTGCTACCGGAAAATTATTTATTAATGTTCCGAAACAGGAGATTAAGGATATGCAGGGAAGAATGCTTATGTATTTTCATGATCAGCATCCTGAAATTGAAGAAAAAATTCAGAAAGATAAAGTGCTGGGGGATGAGCTGAAAGAGCAGATCCTGTCAGCAGCACAGGGGTTTATGGATCAGGATAAATAATAGCAGCATATCTGTGTTGCCATCAGATGGCAATCTGGTGGACAGGGACACAGAGAATGGAGATAAGCATGGCAAATACGAAGGAAATACAGAAACGTATGAAAAGCATTAAGGATACCATGAAGATAACAAATGCGATGTACATGATCTCATCAACAAAGCTGCAGAAAGCCAAGAAAAAACTGGCAGATACCGAACCGTATTTCTATACGCTGCAACAGGCTTTTCAGCGTATTCTGCGGCATACACCGGATCTGGAAAGTATTTATTTTAAAGATACGCAGCAGATACCGGCAGAAGAAAAGAAAGTGGGATACATTGTAGTGACAGCGGATAAAGGGCTTGCCGGGGCATATAACCACAATATATTCAAAATGGCACATTCTTTGTTTGAACAAAGCGGAAAGAACAGCCTGTTTGTTCTGGGAGAACTGGGAAGACAGTATTTTGCCAGAGAAGGGCTTCGCGTACATAAGCATTTTAAGTATACAGTACAAGATCCAAGCCTGCACAGAGCCAGAATGATCACAGATGATATTATTGAAAGATATGAAAAAGGTGAACTGGATGAAGTATACATTTTGTATACACGCATGGAAAATGCAGTGACAACAGAGGCTGAGATGAGAAAATTACTGCCACTGGAAAAGGATAAATTTGCGGCGAAGCTCCCGGTAGATGTGTATCAGGAAACGTTGACACCACAGCCTTCCTGGGAAAAAATATTAAATCATCTGGTACCTAATTATGTGAATGGATTTATTTACGGGGCTTTAGTAGAGTCGTATGCCAGTGAGCATAACGCAAGAATGATGGCAATGCAGTCGGCCACGGATAGCGCAAGACAGATCCTGGCGCAGCTTTCCATTGAATATAACCGTGTGCGTCAGGCGGCGATCACACAGGAAATTACAGAGGTTATCAGTGGTGCAAAGGCACAGAAACGCAAAAAGTAATGTGCAGAAAGGCATGGTTAGGAATATGAAAAAAGGAAAGATAGTTCAGATATCAGGTCCTGTTATTGATGTGGAATTTGAGGACAGTGACCTTCCATATATCAAAGATGCATTGGAAGTAGACAATGATGGAAAACGCTGCGTCATGGAAGTGGCACAGCACATTGGAAATAATACGGTTCGCTGCATCATGCTCGCATCCAGTGAAGGTCTTTGTAAGGATATGGAAGTGACAGCTACCGGCAGTGGGATTCAGGTGCCGGTCGGAGATAAGACACTGGGACGTTTATTTAATGTACTGGGAGATACTATTGATAAAGGAGAAGATCTAAAGGATGAGCAGCATTGGTGTATTCACAGGGATGCTCCGGGATTTGAGGAGCAGAGTCCGGCTGTAGAAGTATTAGAGACAGGAATTAAAGTAATAGATCTTCTGGCTCCGTATGCAAAAGGAGGAAAGATAGGGCTTTTTGGTGGTGCCGGAGTAGGAAAGACGGTGCTGATCCAGGAGCTGATCCAGAATGTGGCAACGGAGCATGGTGGGTATTCCATATTTACCGGTGTAGGAGAGCGTTCCCGCGAGGGAAATGATCTCTGGTCAGAAATGAAAGAATCCGGTGTGTTAGATAAAACAGCATTAGTGTTCGGACAGATGAATGAGCCGCCTGGAGCACGTATGAGGGTGGCAGAAACAGGGCTTACCATGGCAGAATACTTCAGAGATGAGGAGCATCAGGATGTACTTTTATTTATTGATAATATATTCCGTTTTGTACAGGCAGGTTCTGAAGTGTCTGCATTGCTGGGAAGAATGCCGTCCGCTGTGGGATATCAGCCGACTCTGGCCAATGAAGTGGGAGAGTTGCAGGAAAGGATTGCATCAACAAAGAATGGTTCGGTAACATCCGTTCAGGCTGTTTATGTGCCGGCAGATGATCTGACTGATCCGGCACCGGCTACTACCTTTGCACATCTTGATGCAACCACCGTACTTTCGCGTAAGATAGTGGAACAGGGAATCTATCCGGCAGTTGATCCTCTGGAGTCTAATTCGCGTATATTGGAAGAGGACATCGTAGGAAAGGAACATTATGAGACGGCCAGAAAGGTGCAGGAGATTCTTCAGAAATACACGGAGCTACAGGATATTATTGCAATCCTTGGAATGGAAGAACTCTCTGAAGAAGATAAGATAACGGTATATCGTGCCAGAAAGATACAGCGTTTTCTGTCGCAGCCATTCCATGTGGCAGAAACTTTTACCGGCGTACCCGGAAAATATGTGCCTTTAAAAGAAACAATCCGGGGATTTAAGATGATAATTGACGGAGAGATGGACGATTATCCGGAACAGGCATTTTTCAATGTAGGAACTATTGATGAGGTTATTGAGAAAGGCAGGAAGTAAATATGGATACATTTCTGTTGACTGTTACTGCCTGCGACCGGGTGTTTTTTGAAGGGCGGTGCCGTCAGGTAGTGATTCCTCTTGAGGATGGAGAAAAGGAGATACAGGCACATCATGAAAATATGGTTTTTGCAGTAGAGGTGGGAGAGCTTCGGATCCGGAAAGAGGACGAAAGCTGGATCAAGGGTGTCGTTGGAACAGGTTTTGCCCAGGTGATCAATAACCGTGTCAGTATACTGGTAGATACGGCAGAGCATCCGGAGGAGATTGACGTACGACGTGCGAAAGAAGCGGAAGAGAGGGCGAGGGAGCAGCTTCGCCAAAAGCAGAGTATCAAAGAATATTATATGTCAAAGGCTTCACTGGCCAGGGCGATGTCAAGGCTTCGTTACAGCAGTAAGGACGATATGAGGATTTGATTCTAAGAGAATCTGTTATCGGATCCGATATTTTTGATCCGATAACAGGTTCTTGTTGATCCAGTCTGTGAGATATGTATGAAATTCCATGATAGCAGGGTTTTGCGTGGAGGATTTGGGAAGGGAGGCGATTACCCGGCGGCTGCAGTCAGGATTATTTATGGAAAGCAGCTTTACCTGATCCGGGGATGGCTTTTGCCAGCAGTATTGCGGCCAGAAACCTACACCGAGTCCGGCTGCGATAAGATCACGTACTGTTTCGGGATTATCACTTTCATATACGATATTCGGGGTGAAATGGATAGACTGACAGAAAAGATCGCAAATAGCACGCAGTGGACGGTTACTTTCCAGACTGACATAAGATTCTTTGGATGTCTTCTCCAGTTTGATGGAGGAGTTAGCAGCCAGCTTGGAATTGACAGGGACAGCCAGATAAAAATCCTCTTGGAATAATACATGCTGCGAAGACAGAAGCTCTGTGTCGCTGCGAACGGCAGAAACGAAATAATCTGCAGTGGGATCGTCGGGCTTCTGGGAAAGCTTAAATTTCACCTCGGGATGGATAGCCTGGTATGAAATAATACAATTTGTAATGATCGCAGAGGCCGAGCGCAGATTAATGTGAATGACCGGCTGTTTTTCGGTGGCTTCCCGGAGTTCCTCAGGGAGACGGTCCAGAGAGGAAACGATAGGGATCAGTTTGCTTTGCAGAAACTTTCCGGCACCGTTAAGTGTGATATGATGATTTTCACGGTCAAAGAGAGCGATATCCAGTTCGTCCTCCAGATGACGTATCGCCTGGGAGACTGCCGGCTGTGCTACATGCAGGCTTTCGGCTGCTTTTGTGACGTGCTCAAATTGAGCAACGGCAAGAAAATATCTTAATTGAAATAATTCCATGATTTCACCTTTTCCTTTGTTGATCAAGATACAAAACGACAATTCTATATGTTACAGTATTTATATTATAAATTCAAGCATGGTAATGAAAAATCGGCACATAAAATACACAGACTGCCGGTGGTACAGGATATAGTCCGGTGCGGCAGGTTTTGGCTAAAAACAGCCCAGTTCCTGCGTGCAGTAATCGGTTATCAGGGAATGAAGTTTTTCCGTATCGCCCCATGGAAGTTCGTAAAAGGCGGGGTTTGAACGGTATGTATAGTAGAAAGAAGGCTGTTTCAAGACAGGTTCTTTGGGAGAAAGGGAGGGAAGGAATATCCCTTCTTTTTTTGTATAACAGCTGGCTGCAGTGGCTTTTTTGCGGAAAGAAGCATCGACGAATTGAGCAACACTTTTATGGATAGCGGTATCCTCCTGCGGAAGATAATAGTAATCTTTATAATCCGGGAAAAAGTATTTTAATGTTCCGGAATATAAAGGCAGCGTTAGTACAGCATGATCCTTATCCAGATGTAAGGTGGCATCCGGAAGCGATAAAGAGGAAGAAGCGGTACTGTTAAAAGTATGTTTTAAAGTGCTTTTGTGTGGGAAACGAAGCGGAATTGTTATGGCAATCTTATTTTTGGTAAGCTCGCTGCAGGAGGCGGAAAGTGGCTTGGAAGGGGCGAAAAGATCCTTATAAACAAGCATGCTGCATACATGGAGCATGCCTGCGATATCGTCATGGTTGTGAAGCAAAAGCAGCTTTTCTAATTGTTCGGCTTTTGCTTTTTTGAGGATATTTTGCTGCATATATTCGGAGTAGACTTTGATAAGCTGGCTGCCATTATATATGTCCTGACGTTTTAGACCTGTCCATTGTTCGAGAAAAGACTGATTTGCTTTCCTAAGTCCCAGCTTTTTTTTGAAAGGGCATATTTCCTTTAACAGATCAATATTTCCCGGGCAATTGTCATTTTGATGGCCGGAGATTATATTTGAAAAAACGGAAGAGATTTTTTTGGATGGAATAATGTCATGCTTTTTGCATTTTTCTGATATAAAGGGCAGATCAAAGGAGCAGCCGTTAAAATGATACAAAAAGGTAAAGGATTCCAGATAGGTCAGAAAAGCATTTAAAATCTTTGCTTCACTTTGATAATCATCGGCAAACCATTGTGTCAGCTGCCAATGGTTTGAAGAAATATCATAATGCATGGCACCGATCAGATAAATGGAGGAGGTTTTTGGAGAGAGGCCGGTGGTCTCGATATCAAAAAAGGTAATCTGTTCTATAGGCTGGTGAAAGGGATATCTGTCCGGCAGATCCGGCAGAGTATTATGTATTATTTTCATAATGAGATGCTCCTCGTGAGATGTTTGTATTTTATGTAAGGATATCATATAATAAAAAAAGGGTCAAAATTCAGTGAGTATTGTGCTTGCATAAAAGAAGCTTCAAATATAATATAGAAGAAATAAGAACTTTGCTACAAAAAGGAGTGCGGATATATGGAAATCGGAGAAAAGAAGATATTCGATAAAAATGCCGCGTATGAGAGATGGGATCAGAAAAATCAGAGGCGTGGAAATGATAACTATTTTCAGGAGCAAGAGAGAGAAGAAAGCTATCTTCGTGAGTTAAAGGGAAGGATACAGAATAACACAAGCGGATTTTTAAAGGTAGTCATGACGGCTTTGATCGTATTGGCTCAGATAGGGATCGTTATGGGCTTTTCGCTGCAGATCATAAAACACGGTGCGATCTGGTATTATCTGATCCAGGTATTTGCGATGATCGCTATTGTAACCCTGATCAACCGAAATCAAAGCCCTTCCTACCGGATAGCATGGATATCTATTATTACCCTGCTTCCGATCACGGGATACCTGCTGTATTTTTTGTGGGGGCGTTCCGGCAAGAAAAGAAAGCAGCTGGACACACATATCATGCGTCAGATCAGTTATGGCAATAAATTTTTGGTGCAGGATGATGATCTGTGGGTAGATTATGCGGAGGAAAATCCCGTTTCCGGCAGGATGGTAAAGTTTATGCTGTCGGAGGATTTTTTATTGACCGGAGGAAACCAGGTAGAATATTTCCCGATGGGACAGGATGCGTTTGAATCTATTTTCCGTGAATTAGAAAAAGCAGAAAAATTTGTGCTGATCGATTTTTTTATTGTTGCAGAGGGGGCACTCTGGGATAAGATGCATGGCATACTGAAACGAAAGATCGAGGAGGGCGTCGAAGTAAAATTTTTGTATGATGATTTTGGTGCTGCGATCCGTACCAGAAAATATTTCAAACAGATTCTTGAGCATGAGGGGTTTGAGGTACGTGTTTTTAATCCGATCATGAAGTATACCAGTCAGCTGTATATGAATTTCCGGTCACATCAAAAGATCATGGTGATCGATGGAAAGGTAGGTTATACAGGCGGATTTAATCTGGCAGACGAGTATGCGAATCTGGTAGAGCGTTTTGGCGTCTGGAAGGATACCGGAATTAAGGTGCAGGGAGATGCTGTATGGGGATTGACAGTGGTATTTCTGCAGATGTGGGAGGCCAGCGGAAATGATAAAGAACATGTGGATTATCTGAAATATAAAGTGTTATCTGAGGAAAAGGGAGATACCTGGTGTCAGGTGATCTCGGATGGTCCGGCAAATAATCCCAAGAATCCGATAGAAAGTATTTATAATCAGATGATCATGTATTCGGATCAATATCTGTATATTACGACACCTTACCTGATCATCGAGGAATATATGAAGGAATCGCTGATCGAGGCAGCACGACGTGGCGTGGATGTGCGTATTGTAACACCGAATATACCGGATAAGAAGTACGCTAAAATGTTGACAAACTATAATTACGGAAGCCTCTTAAAGGGAGGTGTGCGGATTTATGAATACACACCGGGATTTATTCATGCAAAGCAGATATTGACGGAGGACGCAGCGATCGTCGGAACAATTAACATGGATTACAGAAGCTTTTATCTTCATTATGAAAATGGCGTATGGATGTCCGGAGAGAAGATCCAGAATGACATATACTGCGATTTCCAAAAAATGTTTGAGGAGAGCAATGAGATAAAATACGAGGACTGGAAAAACCGTCCTCGGAGCTGGAAAATACTTCAGCCACTATTGAATTTATTTGCGACGCTTTTTTAGGGTATAGGAAAATGCTCGTAACGCAGAGGGAAGCCAGAGTGTAAAACGCTGGTTTTGCCCTTTTTTAGGGGGAGAATATATGTATACAAATGTTTGTAAGCACTGCCATACGGTATTTCATTCAAAGATACGGACCTGGTGCTGCCGGTCATGCAGGACAAAGGATGATGACCAGCTGGATGATATTGTCAGATATCTTCAGAAGTATCCAAACAGCAATGCATTGCAGATTTCCGAAGAACTGGGGATCCATCCTTATGTGATCTTAAAATATATGGAGGAGGGATGGCTTGGAAAATCATCAGGACATTTCAGCCGCCTTCCGGATTGGGAGAATAGCGGCATGGATAGAGGAGCGGGAAGAAACGAAAGGAGAACAAGAGAAGAATGATCCGATATATAAAAGGGACGCTGGAGATGATCGAGGAGGATGCAGTTGTTCTGGATAATCATGGAATAGGATACCGTATACTTGTTTCTCCTGCCATGCTCGATAGTCTGCCGGACATGGGCAGTGAGATGAGGATATATACATATCTGAATGTACGGGAGGATGCCATGCAGCTGTTTGGATTTGGAAGCATGGATGAACTGGAAATATTCAAAATGCTCATAACAGTCAGTGGGATCGGACCGAAGGCAGGCCTTAGTATTTTAGGTACTCTGTCTGCAGATGATATCCGATTCGCTGTTTTGGCAGATGATGCGGCCGCTATTGCAAAAGCTCCGGGAGTGGGGGCTAAGACGGCTAAAAAAGTAATTGTAGAGTTAAAGGATAAGATTGCTGCCAAAGAGACAGTAGATGCTGTGCTGGAAAAGGCTGTCACAGGGACTGTGGACAAAGAAAGAAAGCAGCAGGGTGTTTCAAAATCATCGGCAGAGGCAGTAGAAGCACTGTCTGCATTAGGGTATTCGGCGGCAGAGGCACTGAAGGCGGTGAAGCAGATTGAAAATGCCGAGGCCCTTACGACAGAAGAGCTGCTTAAGCAGGTGCTGAAGCTTATGTGACAGGATGAAGGACACTTCGATAAAAACATGACGGAAAGACAGAGCAAGGAGATATTTGGAATATGGCGAAAAGGACGATCAGTACGGAGATTACGGAGGAGGATGCAAAATTGGAACCTACCCTGCGTCCGCAGTGTCTGAAGGAGTATATTGGTCAGCAAAAGATTAAAGAAAACCTGGCAGTATATATTCAGGCGGCGAGGCAGAGAGGAGATGCACTGGATCATGTGCTTCTGTATGGCCCACCGGGACTTGGAAAGACAACACTTGCAGGGATCATTGCAAATGAGATGGGTGTGAATATGAAGATTACGGCAGGCCCTGCTATTGAAAAGCCGGGGGAGATGGCAGCAATCCTCACAAAGCTTCAGGATGGAGATGTACTTTTTGTGGATGAGATCCATCGATTGAACCGTCAGGTGGAGGAAGTGCTTTATCCGGCTATGGAAGATTATGTTATAGACATTGTCATAGGAAAGGGACCTTCGGCACGGTCGGTTCGGATCGATCTGCCTAAATTTACACTGATCGGTGCTACGACCCGTGCAGGAATGTTGTCTGCACCTCTCAGAGACCGCTTTGGGGTAGTGAGCCGTATGGAATTTTATACACCGCAGGAACTGACGGATATTGTGAAACATTCTGCAGGGATCCTGGGAGTGGAGATCGATGAGGAAGGTGCCATGGAGCTGGCAAGAAGATCGCGGGGAACTCCACGTCTTGCAAATCGTCTGTTAAAGAGGGTCAGAGACTTTGCACAGATTAAGTATGATGGACGGATAGATAAAAAGGTGACGGACTTCGCTCTTGATCTGCTAGAGGTAGATAAGCTTGGGCTGGATAACACGGATCGTCTTATCATTGAAACAATGATCCATAATTTTGGTGGTGGACCGGTGGGACTGGAGACTCTGGCTGTGTCGATCGGAGAAGACGCAGGTACACTGGAGGATGTATATGAGCCTTATCTTGTACAGAATGGACTGATACTGCGGACTCCGAGAGGACGTGTGGCATCAGATCTTGCGTATCGTCATTTTGGAATAGAAAAGACAGAAGGATAGTGTAAAAAATACCGCCGATGCGGTATTTTTTACACGGCTATTTGCTTCTGAGCGAAGACAAATAGCTTTGATGGCAGAACTGAAATCGCCTGCGCGAATTTCAGTTCGCCTCTTCGCATTAAATGCTCAGAAAAGAGGATTAATGTGGAAAATGGAAGGTCAGAATGGTTAAATAACGAACCTTCCCGGATGACATCATGTAGAAAAAGGTGATGTCATCCGGGAAGGTTTTTTTGTATAGGAAAATAAAAGAAAAAATCCCGGAGGATGTCGTAAAATGTGACACATCTATGACAAAAAAATTAATAAATTGAGGGAAAAGGGTTGCTAAATTCCCAAAAAGCGGTTAAAATAAATTAGAAAGTGGTAGGAAGTGGAGGGAAGTGTCAGATAAAACCCAAAATGTGGAGAGGTGGTGATAGCAATGTTCATGGGTCAGTATGAGCACTCAATTGATGCAAAGGGCAGAGCTATCGTACCGGCAAAGTACCGCGAGGAACTGGGAGATATATTTTATGTCACTTGGGGAGTGGACGGATGTCTGTACCTATATCCAAAAAGTGATTGGGAAGAACTGGCACGAAAACTTCAGAGTCTGCCGTCTAATCAGCAGAGCCGTTTGATACAGAGACAATTGATGGCATCGGCATCCGAACTGGCTTTGGACAAGCAGGGCAGGATATTGATCCCTGCGAAGCTTCGTAAAAGTGCCAAGCTGGAAAAAGATCTTGTCTTTGTAGGTATGATCAATCGTGTAGAAATCTGGGACAAAGAGACATTTGAAGAACAGACACTTGGCAGTGAGATGTCGATGGAAGAAGCAATGGATGCTTTGGGTATCTCTCTGTAAGACTGGCACCGCATTATTGTATGGAATTGTCGGAAGGAGACAGCAGATATGGAATTTTCTCATAAATCGGTGTTGTTGCAGGAAGTGATCGATCATTTGAATGTACGACCGGATGGAATATATGCAGATGGTACTCTTGGAGGGGCCGGACATGCTTATGAGGTATGCCGCAGACTGGGAGCCGGAGGAAGGCTGATAGGAATTGATCAGGACGAGGATGCTATTGCGGCTGCGACAGAGAGGCTGTCAGAGTTTCAAGATCGTGTGACGATCGTGAGAAGCAATTATGAGGCCATGAAGGAAGTGCTTGCGGAGCTTGGGATTGAGAAGGTGAACGGCATCACTTTGGATCTCGGCGTATCTTCTTACCAGCTGGATGCAGCAGAGAGAGGTTTTTCATACCGGGAGGATGCACCGCTTGACATGCGGATGGACAATCGCCAGGAGATAACAGCTGCCACAATTGTTAATGAGTACACAGAAAGCGAATTATATCAGGTGATCCGCAAGTATGGAGAAGATAAATTTGCAAAAAATATTGCAAAACACATCGTGCAGGAACGCCAGAAAGATCCGGTGCTTACCACCGGACGGCTGGCACAGATCGTAGATCAGTCCATTCCGATGAAGTTTAAAAAAAAGGGAGGACATCCTGCAAAAAGAACTTTTCAGGCAATACGGATAGAAGTGAACAGGGAACTTACGGTATTGGAGGACCACATCAGTGAGATGATCGATCTGCTGGCACCGGGAGGAAGATTTTGTATCATAACTTTCCATTCGCTGGAAGATCGTATTGTAAAAAATGCATTTCGGACAGCACAAGATCCGTGTACATGTCCACCGGATTTTCCGGTATGCGTTTGTGGAAAGAAGTCAAAGGGAAAAGTGCTTACGAGAAAGCCGGTGCTTCCGTCAGAAAGAGAACTGGAGGAAAATTCACGTTCTAAAAGTGCGAAGCTCCGGGTGTTTGAACATATATAGGCCGGATAGTCCGGCACGACAAATTCTTGCGGATTGGGGGATCCGTGGTTTGTTGAATAAGGTTGACGGTGCGGATTACGGGCACCGTCAGAAAATGACACAGCAAGATCTGTGATGAAATAGCAACGCCGTATTTGAGAAAACGGCATCATTGAACAGCAGGGAGGCGTAACATATGGCGACAAGACCAAATTATCAGAGTGGGTATCATACAGGAGATACCCGTAGACGTGGATATGGCAGCAGACAGTCATCAGGGACAGGACGACGCGGCACAGGATATGTATATGGCAATCTGGCTCATCAGCTGGAGGAAGTGCCGGAGAGAAGACAGCAGCCGCAGAGACGCAGAAGGCACAAAGTATATCCACAGCAAAAGCCGGCAGCTATGCCGTCCATTGGCTTTTCGTCTTTTGTTTTTTTGACAATGGCTGTTATTCTTGTTCTTGGAGCAGGATTCGCATATCTGCATGTTCAGTCGGGAATTACCAAGATGAAAGATCAGGTGGTAAGTCTGCAGGCGGAGATTACAGAGACAAAACAGAAAAATGATGAGGATTATCAGAAGGTTATGGATTCTGTGGATCTGTCAGAGGTATATTCTGTTGCTACAAAGCAATTTGGAATGATCCAGGCTGTTGACAATAAAGTTTACAAATATGATAATAAAAAGAGTGACATGGTAAAACAGTATGGAGATATTCCGGAGGATAAAAAATAATCTTTCGGACATAAGGACAGGGATTTGGAATGGCAAAAAGAAAAAAAAGAGTAAAAGATACACGTTATAAAAATAAACCAGGCACCCGTTCGATGCGATATCGCATCCTGCTGGTGTTTGGTTTTGTTATTTTAGGCTGCATTGGTCTGACAGTACAGATCATCCATCTGAATAAAAACAAAGGGGATGAATATACCAAAAAAATGCTTGCCCAGCAAAGTCATGCAAGCGATGCGATCCCTTTTAAAAGAGGAGATATTGTTGATGTAAATGGAAATAAACTGGCAACCAGTGAGAAAGTATATAATCTTTTTCTTGATCCGGCAGCCATTAGACGGGATAAAAAATATCTGGAGCCGACGAAAGCTGCATTGGAGATGGTTCTTGGTATTTCAGGGACAGAGGTTGACAAAATTTTAAAGGAAAATCCAACTTCCCGTTATTATGTCATGAAGGATTATAAGGAACTGGAGCGATCTGTTGTAAGTAAGATGGAAAAGCTGCAGGAAAAGGATGAAAACATCCGGGGAATCCATTTTGAGGAGGAATATAAAAGAGAGTATCCGTATTCTACCGTGGCATGCAATGTGATCGGATTCTGCACGGACACGAATACGGGAACCTGGGGAATAGAAAATACATATAATGATCAGTTAAATGGAACAAACGGACGTCAGTATGGTTATTTTGATTCGGAACTGAATCTGGTAAAAACGATCAAGGCCGCGACGGATGGATATACTGTCAAATCGACGATTGACGTAAATGTGCAGGGAATTATGGAACAGCACATTCAGAAATTTATGAAAAAGATAGGTGCTAAAAAGATAGCCTGTCTTTTAATGGATCCGAATACGGGAGGCATTGTGGCTATGGGGTCCAATGCCATGTATGATCTGAATAATCCAAGAGATCTGTCGGTAGCATATTCCAAAGAAGAAATTGCAGCAATGTCCGAGGAGGAGCAGCTTAAGGCTTTAAATGAACTGTGGAGAAATTTTTGTATCAGTGATTCATATGAACCGGGCTCAACATTTAAACCGATCACTGTGGCAGCTTGCCTGGACGAGGGAAAAGCAGGACAAAACAGCAGTTACGTCTGTGATGGCGGACAACAGGTTGCAGACAGATATATTAAATGTGTGGCAAACAGATATGGCGGACATGGTGCTTTGACATTGGGACAGGCATTGATGGTTTCCTGCAATGATGTAATGATGCAGATCAGTGCAAAATTGGGAAAAGAAAAATTTCTGGATTACATGGATGCGTTTGGACTGGGCAGAAAAACCGGGATCGATCTGCCGGGTGAAGCTACAGGTACAGTATTTAATAATGATACCATGCATTCCACACAGCTTGCTACTTCCAGCTTTGGACAGAGTCAGACGGTGACAATGGTGCAGCTTGCTGCTGCATTTTCAGCGATCGTTAATGGAGGGAATTATTATCGTCCTCATGTTGTCAAAGAAGTATCAAGTGAATCCGGTGCAGTGATCCAGTCCGAGGATGATGCACTGGAGAGCAAGGTGATCACTGAAAAAACAAGCCGGATATTGAGAAAATATCTTTTGGCGACAGTACAGGATGGTACGGCTAATCCGGCATCTGTGAAGGGATATAAGGTAGCAGGTAAAACCGGTACAGCAGAGAAAATACCGAGAGGACATGGAAAATATCTTGTGTCATTTATAGGATGTGTGCCGGCAAATGATCCGCAGCTTGTAGTTTATGTTGTTGTCGATGAGCCAAATGTGGAAGATCAGGCCCACAGCACATATGCGACACAGTTTGCCAGCAGTTTGATGAAGGATGTTCTGCCAATGCTTGAAATATATCCGTCCGGAAAAAAATCAGAGATAACGAAGGCACGAAAATTAAAACTTCCTTCTACATTGAAGAAGAATCTGGGTACAGAGGCTCCGGATGGCGGATATTCAGATGGAGACTATGGAGTGGCAGGGCAATCTGCAGATAATGAGGAGGGAGATACAGGAACAAACGAATAAATAGGATGCTTTGTTAATAGATATAAAAGGAATACCGGAGAGAATGGAGTGACTGCCGGATGCCGGATTATCTTAAACAGAGCAGGACACTACAGAAACAGAAGATGTTTTTTGTCTATGCCATGGTCGTTGCAGCTATGCTATGTCTTGCCGGAAGGTTGTTATATCTTATGGTAAATAGGGCAGACTATTATGGAGAGAAGGCAAAAGAGGTTCATCAACGGCAAAGAAAGGTGAAAGCAGCAAGGGGGATCATATACGATCGGAATGGTATTGAAATTGCATCAAATAAGCCAGTATCAACAATTTCCGTGATCCATAATCAGATCCGTGATCCCGAAAAGGTGATCACTGCATTGTCGGAATTGCTACAGATACCGGAAGACAAAGTACGAAAACGGGTAGAAAAGGTTTCCTCTATCGAAAAGATCAAATCAAATGTAGATAAAGAGGTTTCTGACAAACTTCGTGATATGAAACTGGAAGGGGTAATGATTGATGAGGATTATAAGAGATATTATCCGAATGAAAAACTGGCTTCCAGAGTCATTGGATTTACAGGGGCAGATAATCAGGGAATTATAGGGATGGAGGTTGCCTATGACAGATATCTGCAGGGGATAGATGGCAGTATTCTGACCATGACGACGGCAAGGGGACTGGAGATTGATGGAAAAGCGGAAGAGAGGATTGAGCCGGTCGCCGGTGCCAGTCTGTACACAAGTCTTGATGTAAATATACAGACTTTTGCACAGCAGGCGGCACAGAAAGTGATGAAAGCAAAGAAAGCAAAAAGCGTCCGCATTTTGATGATGAATCCTCAAAATGGAGAGATTTATGCCATGGTAAATGTTCCGGAATTTAATCTGAACGAGCCGTATGAATTAATTAGTAAATCTAAGGGGACCGGTCTCTCGGAAAAACAAAAGCAGGAAAAATTAAATAAAATGTGGAGAAATGCCTGTGTCAGCGATACGTATGAACCGGGATCGACATTTAAGGTGATCACGGCAACATCAGCACTGGAGGCAGGAGTGGTCAGGTTGGAGGATACATTCTTCTGTCCGGGCTATAAGGTGGTGGAGGATCGCAGGATCCGGTGTCACAAGACAACCGGACATGGCTCGGAAACTTTTGTACAGGGTGTTCAAAATTCATGCAATCCTGTATTTATGGAAGTGGGGGCCAGGCTTGGGGTAGATAAGATGTTTTCTTATATAAAAAAAATGGGGATTCTGGATAAAACCGGAATTGATGTACCGGGGGAGGCCGCGGCGATCATGCACCAAAAGAAAAATGTCGGTGCGGTTGAACTGGCTACGATGTCTTTTGGACAGTCATTCCAGCTGACACCGGTCAGACTTTTATCCACGATCAGTATGATCATTAATGGAGGGACGCAGATCACACCACATTTTGGAGTGCGGCTGGAAAGCAGTGACGGCAAAGCAGTCAGAAAGCTTTCCTATGAGAAAAAGGAAGGCGTAGTATCGGCTGGCACCTCAGAGACTATGAGGATGATACTGGAATCTGTTGTTTCGCAGGGTTCCGGCAAGAAGGCGTATGTAGAAGGATATCAGGTAGGAGCAAAAACAGGAACTTCCGAAAAACTTCCCCGCAGCAGCAATAAGTATATTGCTTCCTGTATGGGGTTTGCACCTGCAGATGATCCGGTTGTTGCAGCATTGGTATTGATCGATGAACCTCAGGGCATTTACTATGGAGGAACGATTGCGGCTCCTGTGATCTCGGAACTTTTAGATGATGCACTTCCTTATCTGGGTGTCGAAAGAAGTGAGGTTGTCACAACGCCGCCTGCTTGATTTCCGCACAGGATTGGATTACAATATACGTTGCAAAAGACAAAAATAAAATAAAGTAAAAGTACCGGAAAGATTCAAAATAAATTGCGATCTGCAAATAATGTGCCAATGGCTCAAAGTTTGTGATTTAGGGAAAGGCATGGTTATCAGCATGAATTATTTGGATACACTAATACCGGTACTGCTGGCATTTTCAATCAGTGTCATTTTGTGTCCGGTTGTGATCCCTTTTTTGAAACGCTTAAAATTCGGACAGTATGTAAGGGATGATGGACCGCAGAGTCATTTGAAAAAAGCAGGCACGCCCACAATGGGTGGTCTTGTTATCATGATTTCCATTGTGATAACATCTATGTTTTATCTGAAGGATCATTCAGAGATCCTGCCGGTGCTTTTTGCAACGGTAGGCTTCGGGCTGATCGGATTTCTTGATGATTATATTAAGGTGGTCATGCAGCGTTCTCTGGGACTGCACGCCTGGCAGAAGTTTTTGCTCCAGTGTGGTATTACGGGAGTGTTTGCATATTATTATCTTGAGACGCTTCATTACGAACCACAGATGTTGATACCCTTTACGGGAGGTTTGTCCGGCGGATGCTATTGGAAAATGCCGGTAGGAATGTTTATTGTATTTCTTTTTTGCGTTATGGTTGGAACCGTAAACGGAACAAATTTTACGGATGGACTGGATGGTCTGGCATCAGGAGTTACGCTTTTGGTTGCCGTCTTTTTTACGGTTGTAGCTATTGGAACCGGCAATACGGCAGCACCGGTTTCATCAGCGGTGGCAGGGGCATTGATGGGATTTCTGGTATACAATATATACCCGGCCAGGGTGTTTATGGGGGATACAGGGTCTTTAGCTTTGGGAGGCTTTGTGTCATCGATGGCATTCATATTAAAAATGCCATTGTTTATTCCGATCGTGGGTATTATTTATCTGACAGAGGTACTGTCTGTGATCCTTCAGGTGGGATGCTATCGTCTCACAAAGGGCAAGAGGATCTTCCGGATGGCACCGATACATCATCACTTTGAACAATGTGGCTGGTCAGAGACAAAGGTAGTTGCTGTATTTTCGATTGTTACAGCATTGTTCTGCCTGATCGCTCTGGCTGCATTATAGATAAAATAGTCTGAGAACAGAAGAGATAGGAGGAAATATGGATTTTACAGGGAAAAAGGTATTGGTAGTAGGAACCGGTATCAGTGGAATAGCTGCAGTGAAGCTTTTGGCTGCAAAGGATGCAAAGATTACGATATTAGAGGGAAATAAGGATGCGAAGCAGGATGTGATCAGAGAAAAGGTTCCTTCTGACATTTCCTATGATCTGATAATAGGAGATCTTCCTGAGGAGATTATGGATTCGCTAGATCTGGCAGTTCTTAGTCCGGGAGTACCGACAGACCTGCCGTTTGTGATCAGACTGCAGGAAAAAAAGATACCTGTCTGGGGTGAGATCGAGTTAGCATATACATGTGGCAGAGGCAGGCTTGCAGCAATAACAGGAACAAATGGAAAGACTACGACGACAGCACTTACGGGAGCAATTCTGAGAGAGTATTATGAGAGCGTATATGTGGTTGGAAATATCGGTCTTCCATATACAGAATATGCCCTGGAGACAAAGGATTCATCTGTGACGGTTGCAGAGGTCAGCAGTTTCCAGCTCGAAACGATCCATTCATTTCAGCCGGATGTAAGTGCGATCCTCAATATCACACCGGATCATCTCAACCGCCATCATACAATGGAATGTTATATCGATACAAAAGCAAGGATTGCAGAAAATCAGACGAAAGACCAGATATGCGTATTAAATTACGAGGATGAGCATTTGAGGAAAATGGCTGAAAAAATTCCGGCAGATGTGTTCTGGTTCAGCAGTGCCAGACCTTTGGAACGTGGAATCTGGCTTGATGGGGAAGATATTATTTATAAGGATACAGAGCAGATTAAGATCTGTACCATTCATGACATGCAGTTGTTAGGTGTTCATAATTATGAAAATGTAATGGCTGCAGTGGCTGTTACAATGCATATGGGAGTGCCGGTGGAATGTATTCGTAAGGCAGTGGCAGAATTTAAAGCAGTAGAGCATAGGATTGAGTTTGTCCGGGAGGTAAATGGAGTAAAATATTATAATGATTCCAAAGGGACAAATCCGGATGCAGCGATCAAAGCAGTGCAGGCGATGATCACACCGACAGTAGTGATCGGTGGAGGATATGATAAGCAGTCCTCTTATGATGAATGGATCGCTTCTTTTGGAGATACGGTGAAATGTCTGGTTTTGCTTGGAGCAACCGCAGACAAGATCGAGGCGGCAGCGAGAAAGGCCGGATTTAACAATATTATCCGTGTTGATTCTCTGAAGGATGCCGTAAAGGTCAGTGCACAGCAGGCCGGAAATGGTGAGGCGGTTTTGCTTTCACCGGCGTGTGCAAGCTGGGATATGTTTAAGAGTTATGAACAAAGAGGAACATTATTTAAGGAATATGTAAATCAGTTGTAAGAAATAATGATAATGTGCCTGATCGATCAGACAGGTACCGGAAGGCATGGTTTTTATGGCAAGAGTGCAAAATGGCAGGCGGACAGGTGGGCCGCCGGAAAACAGAAATGCAGCCGGAAGAAAACGCCGCGAGCGATATTACCGGCAGTATGATTATATGCTTTTATTTATGACTGTGGCAATTGCACTATTCGGAATATTAATGATCTACAGTGCAAGTTCATTTACGGCATCGACCAGCCGGTTTGGAGATCCGTTCCGATTTGTGGCTCAGCAGTTGAAGGGACTGATTCTGGGAGTAGCTGCAATGCTGCTTATTTCCAATCTGGATTACCGCGAATTATATTTGCGCAAGATAAACGGGGTATACCTGTTTTATGGATTATGTCTTATAATGCAGACAGCGGTTTTGATACCGGGAGTCGGGATCGAACATAATGGTGCCAGGCGGTGGCTGAATGTAGGAGTAGAATTTCAGCCGTCAGAATTTACCAAGATCGGTGTTATCTTATTTGTGGCATATGCAGTCTATAAATCGAGAAGATCATTAGATGATTTTTGGGGATTTTTTAAACTGATGATCTATATTGCCCCGGCAATAGTGCTGATTGGAAAGGAAAACCTGAGTACAGCCATTATTGTGACGGTTATTGCGGTTGGAATGTGTTTTGTGGCCAGTAAACGAAAGAAATATTTCATTTTGTGCGGACTGGCAGGCTTCGGACTGGCAGCGGCATATGCAATGATCGGTGGCGGATTTCGTGCAGGGAGGATCACATCCTGGCTGGATATTGAAAACTCAGAGGGCGGCTATCAGATACTTCAGGGATTATATGCGATCGCTTCCGGAGGGATCACCGGCAGCGGGCTGGGTCAGAGTATGCAAAAGCTTGGATATATTCCGGAAGCCTACAATGATATGATATTTGCTGTTATCTGTGAAGAGCTTGGGATCGTGGGGGCAGTTTTGGTCATGGGCGCGTTTTTGGTATTGTTGTGGAGGATCGTGATGATCGCCTGTAATGCTCCGGATATCTTTGGTTCGATGATCTGTGTGGGTTCTATGATACATATTGCGATCCAGGTATTGTTTAATATAGCAGTTGTTACCAATACGATTCCATCGACAGGTGTTCCGCTTCCCTTGATCAGTTACGGAGGAACGGCATGTGCGATCATGATGCTGGAGCTGGGACTTGTCCTGGGAGTGTCACGGCAGATAAAACTGAAATAGGAGAAAAGTAATGAAACGGATAAAGATCATTGCAGGTGTGCTATTAATATTGATCCTGACAGTTACAGGAATATTTTTCTTTGTACGCATTCGTAATGTGAGTGTTGAGGGTGGCAGGATTTATTCTGACAAAGAGGTGATAGCCTCTGCCATGTCAGATAAATATGCATATCATACATTGTATTTCTGGATTGAAAGCAAGATTGGAAAGATCCATTGTCTGCCGTTTATTCAGGAAATAGATATTGAGTGGAATTCTCTGACCGATATCGTGCTTCATGTATATGATAAAACCATAAGCGGCTGTGTGAAATATATGGGACAGTACATATATTTTGATAAAGATGGCGTGGTGCTTCAGAGTCTGTCAGAGCCTATGGAGGGAGTGCCGGTTGTTACTGGCGTTAAATTTGGAAAGTTTACATTAAATGAAGAGTTTCAAGTGAAAGATGACAGTTTGTTTGACACAATAATGAACCTGTCGCGGTTGATCAGGCATTATAAGGTGCAGGTGGACAGGATTGATTTCGAGGGAAAAAAGGTGACATTGTATTCCGGACAAGTGTCTGTGTACCTCGGTGAGAAGGAATTTTATGATGATGAGCTGGCAGCCTTGTCCAGTGTGTTGAAAAAGACCAATAAAAAGGGTCTGAGTGGAACTATTAATATGGAGAATTTTCATGCCGGGGACAGGATCATCCTGAAAACCGATGGGAATGAAGGCAGTGGTGCCGTGCAATCGGCGGAGCCGGCACAGCCTCAGGGAACACAGGAGTCTGCAGATGTCAGCCCCGGGCCGGAGAACTCAGCTGCAGCTCAGGATGTCTTCGGGACAGAAGTTCCGCCTGCAGAAGATACAGCAGAGCCGGCAACAGATATAGAAGAATAGAAATAAAACAAATGTTCTTCTTGATTATTCTGAGCATTCTTAGTATTATATAAGATAGGTTTAGAGTGTATATTGGATAATAATAATCAAAGATCATAACCTAATGATGGTATAAAGGATAAATAAAGCGAAAAAGAGGAGGAGCAGCCGTGTTAGAGATTAAGACAAGTGAGTCAGATTCATCTGCAAAGATTATTGTAATAGGTGTCGGCGGTGGCGGAAATAATGCAGTAAACCGTATGATAGAGGAAGGAATTCAGGGTGTTGAATTTGTATGTGTCAATACGGATAAGCAGCATTTGTTAAACTGCAAAGCACCAAATTGTCTCCAGATCGGAGAAAAATTGACAAAAGGACTTGGTGCCGGAGCTTCTCCGGAGGTGGGGCAGGCTGCTGCAGAGGAAAATAAAGATGAGATCACGGATATTATCCGTGGTGCAGATATGGTATTTGTAACCTGTGGTATGGGAGGTGGAACCGGTACCGGTGCGGCTCCGGTTGTAGCTCAGCTTGCAAAGGATATGGGTATTCTGACTGTCGGTATTGTCACAAAACCGTTTTCATTTGAGGCACGTACCCGTATGAATAATGCTCAGTCCGGAATTGACAGACTGAAGGAACATGTGGATACCCTGATCGTGATCCCGAATGATAAGCTGCTTCAGATCGTTGACCGCAGAACTTCCATGGAGGATGCGTTAAAGAAAGCTGACGAAGTGCTTCAGCAGGGCGTACAGGGTATTACAGATCTTATTAATGTGCCGGGACTGATCAATCTCGACTTTGCAGATGTACAGACTGTCATGAAAGATAAGGGCATTGCCCATATAGGAATTGGTACCGGCGAGGGAGACGAGAAATGTCTTGATGCAGTTAAACAAGCGATTTCAAGTCCATTGCTTGAGACGACCATTGAGGGAGCAAGCCATGTCATTGTTAATATTTCCGGAGATGTTGCACTGTTAGAGGCAAATGAGGCGGTATCATATATCGAGGAGCTGACAGGTGAAAACTGCAATATTATCTTTGGTGCCATGATTGATGAAAATATGACAGAGAAGGTTAAGATCACTGTAATTGCAACAGGTCTGGATGATGAATCACCGGCAGCAATTCCTTCTTTTGCCAAGACAAGTGTTCCAAAGACAAACTTTGCGACAAGAGAGGGTCAGGTTGCGTCTTCTGTACAGAAAAATGTATCAGCGGCTCCGGTACAGAAACCGGCAGTAGCCCCGGCTGCACAGACAGCGGGTACATTCAGCAGACAGACATCAGATAGTGGGGAGATTAAAATTCCAGTATTCTTGCAGAGAAAGAAATAATACATAACTGTATCGGGGCTGCCGGGAGGCAGCCTCGTTTTCAATTTACCAGAGTATTATAATAAATGAGGGGGATTTGAATGTCAGGGAAAAAGAGCGATATAGAGCAGAAAATAACAGGGGAATCGGCAGCTCTATTATTAAAAAAACTCAGAGTTTCTGCAATGCTTCATTCATTGCTTGTGTTTTTAGGTGCTTTTATAACTCAGTTTGCGGCATCCATGCTTTGTATGATCGCAGCAGGCTGTTATGTATTATTTGTGCAGGGACAAGACAGGGCTGCACTTCAAAAACTGCTTTTACAGTCAGCAGGCGATCTTTCGATGGTCATAAGTCTTATATATGCTGTGGCTGCTATTGTATGGTGTGGTATTTTGTATCGAAGGTGGGAATGGAGAGAACGGCCCTTCAATTATAAAAAAGCATTTGAGAGAGGAAGGATTTTTTTTATTATCATTCTCGGATTTGGTGCCTGCATTGTGTTGACAGTGGCAGTGGGAATAGTGGCTCAGATCTTTCCGGCAGCTTTTGAAAATTATCAGAAGCTTATGGACAGTCTGAGTGTTGAACGTAGTATGTTGGCAGTACCATATGTGGCACTTTTGGGACCGGTCGCAGAAGAACTGATCTTTCGGGGTGTTATCTCAGACAGATTGAAACCTGCATTTCCCTTCTGGCTTGTAAATGTTATTCAGGCAGCGTTGTTTGGAATATTTCATATGAATGTGATACAGGGAGCTTATGCTTTTGTATTGGGACTTTTACTGGGACTTGTGGTAAAGGTGACGGGTACACTTTTTTCTTCAATGATCCTTCATATTGTATTTAACACAACCTCCCTGTTGCTTTCTGCGTTTGTAACACATGTGGGAAAACTGTATGATATTTTAAGTGGAGTTATTCTTTTTGTGGCACTTCTCTGTTTTTTGGCAGGATACTTGTATTTTACACATGAATATAAAAGAAATGAAAAGAGTGCTATCGGCCGGGATAGTGGCGAAGAAAAAGGAAATATGATAAAATAATAAAAATGATGAAAAGTAGGAGATACCAAAATGGAAAAGGAGAACAATATCTTAACAAAAAAATCGAATATTATTGGCATTTGTGTATCTCAGCTTCAGGATAAAGAGATTGCAGGTTTGATGCATACGATTGTCAGACATGTGGTAGCAAAGGGATATAAGGCCATGATATTTGGTGGATTTGCCAAGCATGATTTTCCAACGGCTCATACGATCGGAGAGGCCTCTATTTATGAAAATATTCCTATGGAGGAACTGGCTGCTTTGATATTGATGGGGCAGACTATACTGCATAGGGAATTACTGGAGGATCTTAGAGATCAGGCACTGGCAGTAAATACACCGGTGATCACGGTTGACTATGAAATGGAGCATTGTTTTAATATACGGCTGGATTACCTGTCCTGCTTTAAACGGCTGGTACATCATGTGATCGAGGGGCATCATTGTCTCAATCCTTATTTTATGGCGGGATTTCGGGGAAATTCATTCTCAGAGGAACGGCTTAATGTTTTTAAAGAGGTTCTGCAGGAAAATGGAATGCCGGTTGTGCAGGAGCATATAGAGTATGGGGACTTCTGGAGTGAACCGGCGCGGCGAATATGTGAAAAATGGATGGAGAAGACAGATGATCTGCCGGATGCCATTATATGTGCCAATGATACCATGGCACTCACGGTTATTAACGTATTGGAGGAACATGGATATCGTATCCCGGATGATATCATTGTCAGTGGATTTGACGGGATCGAACTGATCAATTATTGTACACCGCTTTTGACAACAGGCCGTGTGGATCAGGAGGAGATCGCGAGACAGATCGTATTGATACTGGATAAAGTAGAGGCAGATCCGGATACTGTTCCGCGGCCGATCACCGTACCATTTCATATTATGGGCGGAGAATCCTGTGGGTGCAATCCGGTTAAGAGAAGGACATCTAATCAGTATGTGCTGGATGTATATACGCGGATGGATCAAAAGCAGATCCATATGGATCATATCTTTCAAATGATGACCGAGTTTACAGAGGGACATTCCATGATGGGTGTTTTAAAGCAGTTTGATAAGAGTCTTCCGGATATATCTACAGGTGACTGCCTTGTGTTTGTCAATAAAGAATTTTGCAATCATACGGATATTCCGATATCGAGACAATTTAAAGAGGAGCATTTGCTGTTGATCTTACAGAAAAAAAGAAATAAATATACAGTACCGCTCCTTGAGGTGGAGAAACACTATATTAATACGATCCTACAGGAATTGTGGGGAGAAAACCGGCAGATCCTGCTGCTTCCGATGCACTGGCAGTCAGAGGTATATGGATATGTGGCTTTGGAGAACGGTCATAGAGTAGTCGATTATGAAAGACTAAAGGATTTTATGATGACGTTTTCACAGATCATGGGAACGGTGCGAAATCAGTCACAGCTTTATGAAATGTATATACGGGATGCACTGACCGGACTATACAACAGGCGGGGGTTTTATGGGGAACTCGAACAGAGGATGAAAGAACTGGAGGGAGAGGATAGAAAGATATTCCTGGCCTCTGTAGATCTTGACCATCTAAAAATGATTAATGATAACTATGGTCACAGTGAGGGAGATGTAGCCATAAAAGCTGTTGCGGATGCCCTGTTGGCAGCTGTGGGAGAAAAAGGGATCTGTGCCAGATTTGGCGGAGATGAATATGTCGCAATATGTCTTTGGGGGAATGAAGATGTTCCAAAGCATTTTGTCAGAATGTTTCATCACCGTCTGCAGGAATGGATCGACAGATGGAATGAAAGGGAAAAGAAGCAATATAGTCTGGGAGCAAGCACAGGTGTTATATTAGAGCAGATCCATGATACGGGAGAGATCGATGAGCTGATGAAGAGGGCAGACGATAATATGTATGATTGTAAAGAACGCCATCACAGTATCAGGTCGAGCAGACGAAAATGATCTGCAAAAAGGATGGATCGTCAGCAAAGGATGGTGAAAGAATGAAAGAAGAGTTTATGTGGAATGATATGCAGATGTACAGACGGATGATATCGCTTTTTTCAAAATGTACGGATGATTATCTGTTTGCATTTGATATCAAAAATAACAGATATATGATCTCCGATAATGCGGCTGAGACATTTCCGATGGAAAAAACAGAATTTTCTGATGCGTTTGGCACATTGAAGGAAATTGTATTTCCGGAGGATTATCCTGTTTTGGAAGAGGATCTTAACCGCATCATTAGTGGAAATTCCAAAGAACATAACCTGGAATACAGATGGGTTGGAAAGGATGGAAAGCCTGTCTGGATATCCTGTAGAGGGCAGGTGGTCGATGATGAGGATGGAAATCCGTTGTTTTTGATCGGAAGGATTTCGGATATTGGAAGAAAAAGTAAGATTGACGGTATTACGGGGTTATATAGGGAACGATCTCTAAAAAAATATCTGCAGGATCTGGCAGACAGCGGAAAGTATGAA
The DNA here is from genome assembly GCA_022774505.1 of Lachnospiraceae bacterium. Classification (GTDB taxonomy): domain Bacteria; phylum Bacillota; class Clostridia; order Lachnospirales; family Lachnospiraceae; genus Jutongia. The sequence goes on along the minus strand of JALFLW010000068.1, from coordinate 4,009 downwards.
GGGTTTCTTTTACAGATCGGAATTGATAATTTCAAGGAGATCAATGAGAAATATGGAAAAACTTTTGGAAATGATGAGCTTTTAAATATGGCAGAATGTCTGAAAAAAACGATCGGGGAGGCCGGAAAGGTATTTCGGATGGGCGGAGATGAAATGATCGTTCTCGTAGAGGGAACATTTGATGCCGAAAAGGAAGATCCGGCAAAACAGCTTTATAAGAAGATCAGAGAAGCTATGGATAATCATATTAATGTAAATGGACATGTATCCTTTTATACGATTTCGGCAGGAAGTATTTATTTTCATGAGGAAGATGAACCAAAAGATGCTGCCGTGTTGATCGAACATGCGGGCTTCGCTCTGCATCAGGCAAAGATAAGCGGTAAGAATACCTGTGTACGATATTCTAAGGAGGTATATGAGGAGTATGTGCATATGCTGGATGTACAGGAGGAGCTGCGAAAAGACATTGAAAATAATTTCCGGGGCTTTGAATTGTATTATCAGCCGGTAGTAAATATATCAAAGAAGAGAATACTTGGTGCTGAGGCGCTGATACGATGGCACAGTTCCAAGTTTGGCTTTATGTCACCGGGGCAGTTTATTCCTCTTTTAGAGGAAACGGGACTTATTATTCCTCTGGGAAGATGGATCGCGAAAACAGCTTTGGAGCAGTGTGTCAAATGGCAGAAGGCGGTGCCGGGATTTCGCATTAATGTAAATCTTTCTTTTGTACAGATAAAAAAGAGTAATGCGTTGCAGGATATTCTGACATTGATCGATACCATGGATATTGACAAGAGTATCTTAATGATCGAAGTAACGGAAAGCGGAGAAATAGAAAGCAGTGTAGCGGCTAGAGTACTTCGTTCCTTCAAGGAGGAATCCATTCAGCTGGCAATTGATGATTTTGGCACGGGATATTCAAATCTTCGTTATGTAAAGGATATGACATTTGATCTGGTTAAAATTGATCAGTCATTTATAAGGAATATTACAAACAGCAAATATGATTATCTGGTTGTAAAACAATTTACGGAGCTGGCACATTCATTGAAATTAACAGTTTGTTATGAGGGAGTGGAGACAGAGGAAGCTTTGAAATGTGTGCTGGGACTGAATCCGGACTATGTGCAGGGATATTTCTTTTCCAGACCGGTTCCTGCGGCAGAATTTGAGGACAAATGTCTGAATCGCTCTGTACAGTTTTAAAAAGATAAAATAGAGATGACAGTTTATTGATCATATACATAAAAGGTGCAAAAGCACAGAAAGAGGAAATAGTATGGCTTGGTATGACAGTGCAGTTTTTTATCACATATATCCATTGGGACTTTGTGGATGCAGCAAGGAAAATACGGGAGTGGCAGAAAATCATTTTGATCAGCTCAAGCAATGGGCAAAACATGCCTGCGATATGGGATTTACGGCGATCTATATCGGACCATTATTTGAATCGGTAGGACATGGTTATGAAACAACAGATTACAAAAAGGTTGATATCCGCTTAGGATCAAATGATGATTTTCGGGATTTTGTGGAGTATTGTCATGAAATGGGTGTCAGGGTTGTAGTGGATGGCGTATTTAATCACGTAGGACGGCGTTTTTTTGCTTTCGAGGATCTGCAGAAGAACCGGGAAAATTCTCCCTATCGTGACTGGTTCTGTAATGTGAATTTTGGTTCCAATAATGAATATAATGATGGATTTTCTTATGAAAACTGGGGAGGATATAATCTTCTCGTTAAATTGAATCAGAGAAATCCGGATGTAATGCAGTATCTTTTTGAGGTGATCCGTTTCTGGATCGATACCTTTAATATTGATGGAATACGTTTGGATGCAGCAGATGTGCTGGATTTTGATTTTATGAAGCGGATACGTTATGAGACTTCTCAGATGAAAGAGGAGTTTTGGCTTATGGGGGAAGTGATCCATGGAGATTACAGCAGATGGGTCAATGATGAAACACTTCATTGCGTTACAAATTATGAGCTTCATAAGGGGCTGTATTCCGGACATAATGACCACAATTATTTTGAAATAGCACATACGATACGACGATTAAATGATATCTGCCGGGGAGGACGCTTATATACTTTTGCAGACAATCATGATGTGGAGAGAATATATACGAAACTGAATCAGAAAGAGCACCTTAAGCTAGTAACACTTTTGGTATACACATTGTATGGGATCCCATCTGTATATTACGGTTCAGAGTTTGGAATCGAGGGAAAAAAGGAAAATGGTTCGGATTGGAATCTCAGACCATATCTCGATCTGGCTGATTTCAAGGATGCAGTAGAAACAAATCCGGTGACTGCATTATGTGCAAGGCTTGGAATGATGAAGAAGCAATATAAAGAGCTTACTTATGGAGAATATAAAGAATTGCATCTGACAAACAGACAGTTTGCGTTTGGCAGGGTTCTTGATGGAAATTGTATGGTGACAGCTCTTAACTGCGATGATGCAGCTGCGGGCATGGAATTTGGCATTCCGGCAGATGGAAAGGTGACAGACCTGTTAGGCAATGCACAGGATGTACATTTTGAGAATGGCCGGTTGAGACTGACGCTGCCTGCCAATACAGGAACTGTACTGTATATTGGACAGGCTGTGAAAGTAATAACGGAGGATGCATGCCGGAAAGAGCAGTCGGAAGAGAAAGTACAGCCGGTGGATAAAGCAAAGACACATGAAAAAACAGAGAAGATTTCTTCGTCGGATGAGCAGGAAACACCTGATGAGACCAAGCCGGAAGGACAGGAGAAAACAGCCGGAGATGCGGAGGATGTCCGGAGATGTGAGCTGGATGAAACACAGGAAAGTAAGGACACTAAAGCCTGGAATGACGAAAGCAGTCTGCGTATTTCAGGTGTCATTCTGATGACAGAGGATATGGGAAGAATGATAGATTTTTATAGAAATGCATTGGATTTTTCTATGGAAATGCAGGGCAGCAGAGCATATTTTGAAAAGGATGGCATTGTATTAAACATGGTTGGACGCAGGGAGTATGAACGTCTGACCTGCAGAGGATATGGATATGGTGGTGGAGTTACCAATCATTTCCATCTGAGGATCACATCAAAGGATGTGAATAAACTCTATCAGAAATGCCTTGACTGTGGAGCACAGCATGTCACGTCACCGGCAGAAAATGAGTGGAAAGAATATACGGCTTGTGTAGCTGATCCGGATGGAAATATTATCGAAATCATAGAAGGATAACAAGCTGTCGAAATAGGAGAATGATCATGGCTAGAAGAGATAAAGTGAATTATTATCTGGATCTTGCAGACGTAGTATCAAAACGCGGAACATGCCTGCGGAGACATTATGGTGCGGTTATTGTAAAAAATGATGAAGTGATTGCCACCGGTTATGTGGGGGCACCCAGAGGACGAAAAAATTGTAGTGATCTGGGGAGATGTATCCGTCAGGAAATGGAAATACCGCGTGGGGAGAGATATGAGCTTTGCAGAAGCGTTCATGCGGAAGCAAATGCGATCATCAGTGCAGAAAGGGAAAAGATGATCGGAAGTACCCTTTATCTGTCAGGAAGAGAAGTGGCTACAGGGCGTTATGTAAAAAATTCCAACAGCTGTTCTATGTGCAAAAAGATGATCATAAATGCAGGTATCGAGAAAGTCGTGATCCGCGATACCGAAGAGGAATATCGTGAGATAATGGTACAGGAGTGGATCGATCATGATGATTCTCTGGAGGGAACACGGGGATATTGATAAAATACAGGAGAAAATAAAAAATGCAAAATCAGCATTACAAGTATTTTTTATATACTCAAACTTCGCACAACAAGAACTATGATATACCCAGACTGTTTCTGATGTTCTGGGGTATTGAATATGATTTTTGGCTTTTAAGGGTCTGAATACCTGGAGCTGTGTCTGGAAATTGCCTTGTCACTAACGGCTTGCGGGAAGTCTGATTGCTTTGCTGTTTCGATGTTCGATGAACGTGTCTTCCCGTACTCGCCTC
>JALFLW010000048.1 GCA_022774505.1 Lachnospiraceae bacterium | reverse complement strand
CTTCATTGTAGATACCTCTCTGTTCAATAAGATTTTTTACTAACCGGCTAAAGTCAGTAATCTTATTTTACACTGAGGTATTTTTTTCTCAACCTTCTTTCTTGGGATCCTCTGTATTTTTTATTATACAGGAAGCTCCTTATCTTCTTGCCAAAAACGGCAAATCCTGTACCTCAATTTTGTTCTCTATCTACACCCTTTCCTCTCCCACACACATATCCTCCTGATTTGTCTTCGCCTGCATTTTCCGAACATACCGCTCGCTGTAACCAAACTTCTTTGCGATATCTGATATCCTCTTTTTTCCTTGAAGCCGGCCAATCTCCTGCATTATATATTTTCCGGAGTAAAGCTTCATCAGGAAAGACAAACTGCTGCCCCTTGAAATGCTCATAAAATTATTCAATCCGCTCTTTGCCGATAATTTCCGCGATTTCTTCATACACTCCGGCATATACAGGTACTGCTCTCTGTTTCTCTTCCATGTTTTTCCACCGCCTTTACTTTTATTTTAGCAAATTACCCTGCCATTGTAAGTTGTCCTTTTCCTGTTTCTTTTCTCTTGAATATTTCCAACAGAATGAACAAAAAAGGCCGTTGTATTTTTTTAACTGACAGCACATTTATTTTAATCACACCTGTCCTTTCATTTTTTATTTTTTTTCATACTCAAGCTTCGCACAACAAGAACTATGATATACCCAGACTGTTTCTGATGTTCTGGGGTATTGAATATGATTTTTGGCTTTTAAGGGTCTGAATACCCAGAGCTGTGTCTGGAAATTGCCTTCCGGGTGCATTCTTCTTTAGAAGCCAAAAATCATATTGAAAACCGTGCCACATCAGAAACAGTCTGGGCACAATTTATTTTCTAGTGTGCGAAGTTTGAGTTTCATATATAAAAATTTGATTTCCATATATTGCAAATCAATCTTATTTCATTCATAATTATTCATATATTTTTATTACAAAGGAGTATATTATAATGAAACTAAAGAAATTTAAAACGACTGTTTATTTCTTATTCTTCTGCCTTCTGATCCATTCCATTTCTCCTGCTTTTCCGGCAGCAGCGGCAGCCACAGAATATACTATGACGGATCTTATGACTTCTTCCCTGCCAAAGGGAGCAACGATCATCATAGAAGACCGCAAAGATCTGGAAACATTAGACATCTATATCAAGGATGGAATGCTTAGTTCTTCCTGTGAATACACATTTCGTCTGAAAAATGATATTGCCGTATCCGATTACACGTTTCAATATCATAAATCTGCCAAAACAATCTCTATTTATTATAAAAATGCTCTGGCAGCTGTATATGATGAAAATACTTCTTCTTTTTATACGGATGAATCATTACAAACCTCTACAGATTTTTCTTTTAAAGGAAAACCATGGGAACCTGTCGGTTCTTCCTCTCAGCCTTTTTGTGCCACATTTGACGGCAATAATCATAAAATCTCCGGTCTGTGGAATACTTCATCCTATTCTGCTTCTTCTCAGACAGAATCCGGGTTGTTTGCAAACCTGACAGATGCTTCTGTGTCAAACCTGACGATTGATGGTGCATTTCTGCAGCTCTCTTATGAGGAAAAAACAGACTATACCGGGAATAATTCCTGTGCCGTGGGCCTTCTCTCCGGTTATTGCGAGAATACCACTATCCATAACTGTACTCTGCAAAATGCGCTTATGGATATCAATAATCATTCAAATGCCTATCTCGCCGTCGGTGGTCTTTGTGGCAAGGGATATAATAATAAGTTTGAAAATACATCTGCATCTGCCAGTATTCATCTGTCTGCCGATCGCAAAGGCCAGATACCTGCAGAGACTTCTTCAAACGACTCTTCTATTGCAGGTGCCTGCGGTATGTTGATGGGTTATATTGGTTCCAATCATCCGATCACTGTGTCAGGCTGCAATACATCCGGCTGTATCACCGATATTGATAGTTCTTATATCATAGGAGGACTCTGTGGGAAAATAACAGGCTCCCTTATCCTGGTAAACTGTCAGAATGATGCAGATATTCTTTCTGCCTGTATTGCCGGAGGACTGACCGGATACATTCAGATGGATGCCAAAGAATATCTCCTTGACTCATCAGATGAACTACCACCTTCCTATGCCGTAGATTCCTATTGTGTATATATCAATCGTGCTGTCAATACCGCATCCATTAACGGGATCTATGCGGGCGGGATCGTTGGGATCAGCTATGATTTTTGTTACTTTTACGATAGTTCCTTTTCTAAATCCAATTACTATCGTCCCCTGACCGTTATCATAGGGAGCGAAAATTCCGGTGCGGTCCGTTCCTCTTCCAGAGGCGGCGGGATGATCGCTCTGGCAGGCTCTCCTTACCTAAAAGACTGTTCCAACCGCGAGACGATCGAGAATACGACTACAGCCGCCATTTCCGTAAAAGACCGCTCCTCTGTCTCTCTGACAGAGCATGAGCCTGAGCCTTCAAATGCCAAGCTGGTTGATAGCGACATGAAAAATACACAGGAAGCTTCCGCCTGCATTGGCGGACTCATTGGCCAGACCTATCACGATACCTATATCTATAATTGCTATAACGATGCTGATATCAAGACAGATTTTGCCGTCTGTGGCGGTCTAATCGGACGTACAACAGAGCAGAGTCCCTGCAGGTCGCTGATCATGGAAAACTGTTTTCATAGCGGAACGATCCATATCGCTTCTAACAGCACAGCACCGGCGATCTCTACTTCCTCTATGGATATGTCCGATCAGGATGACACCATGCAAGATACTCTCATCCGCCGTCCGGTTCTCGCCGCAAGTCTGATTGGTTACTGCTACAGCAATTATAACAAACAAAAGATCAACTATTGTTATACCACAGAAGAAGATCTCCCTTTCTGTGGTTATTGGCCATACTCTATTTTGGACGGATCGCCACTTGCAAATAATATCTCCGCTTTAGAACCTGTCAACAGCTGTATTCTGTCATCTTCCCAGCTCAGCGGAAAAGAAACTTCCAAAAATATCGGCTCATCCGTCTATAATTCCTACCCGGACCTTCTCTCCTGTCTGAATGCCTGGATTACCAATTCAGAAAACGCAGACAGATCATATACTTCCGCCAATTATTTCCAAAAATCTCCACAAACCTGGTCCGATGACACGCTGCATCCCTCATTGATCCTGTCACCTGCCCCTGTTCCACGAAAATTTTCCAGCATATTCTCACCAACGCCCTCTACCCCTGCCCCAGGGCTTTCTGTCCCTGAAACGGCTCCTCCTATAACGATCCCTCCTGAAACGGCTCCTCCTATAACGGTCCCTCCTGAAACGGCTCCCCCGAAAACAGCCCTCCCGGAGATTACGCCCACAGCCACTTTGTCACCGGACAATACCTCTACAAGGCAACCCACAGCCACTTTGTCACCGGACAATACCTCTACAAGGCAGCCTACAGTCACTTCATCACCGGACAATACCTCTACAAGACAGCCTGCAGTCACTTCGTCAGCACCCCCAAAAAAGAGCACATCCTCAGCCGGCCCGACTTTATCCAAACCGAATCTGCTGATGGTAAAAGCCAACAAAACAGGGGGCATCCGCATTATCTGGCACAGCACCTCCTCATATGATGGATATTTTGTCTACCGTGCCATGGGCCAACACAAAAAATACAGCCTTGCTGCTACACTAAACAGCTCCAAAAAAGGAAAATACTTTACTGCCGTATCTAAGAGTACCGGCACACGCTATACCTTCATTGATACCAACACAAAAGCAAACCGGATATATTACTATAAATTAATCCCATATACCCTTAGAAATGGGAAAAAAATATCCGGGCCTGTCAGCAATCGCCGCAAGGTTTTATCCCGCATAATGTCTCCCGTACTGATTGTACAACGCAAGAAAACAACCGACGGTCAACGTTTCCTGCGGATCAAACTTTTAAAATATCAAGGGCGGTACGCTGATATTTACATCCGTAAAAACAATAAAAAATATACACTCCTGCAATTAAAAAATGACAATATTAAGAAACAAAAGAAAACCTTTGACCTGCGTTATACATTCCGAAAGGCGACCATTAGTATCAAAGTCCGGACCTTCCAAAACAAAAAACGGAAAAACGGCAGCTTTTATTCTAAGGAAACTGTTATGCAGATCAATGAATAATCAAATTCAACATAGCTTACAAGAGGATGAAGATCATGAGTAACAATAGACATTTATTTCAACCGGGAAAAATTATCCGGGATCGTTATGAAATATCAGAAGAATTAGGCAGTGGCGGCTTTGCAACCACCTACAAGGCTTTTGACCGTGCTCTTAGCATTCCTGTTGCCCTGAAAATATATCACCACAGCTCATTTTCAGGACAAGAGGACGCTACAAAAGAAGCAAAAATCGCTGCCGGCTTTTACGACCTGGAGGGGATTGCTTCTGCCCGGGATTTTTTTGAAGAAGATGGTATCCCTTGTATTGTTATGGAATATGTTCATGGAATTAATATCAAGGAATATGTAAAACAAAACGGCCGCATCCGTGGGGATAAAATGCTCCTCATGCTGAAACCACTTCTGCAAAGTCTTATACGCATACACGAAAAAGGGATTCTTCATCGCGATATCAGTGCCGACAATATCCTTCTTACAGAAGACGGCAAACTCAAACTGATCGATTTTGGTGCTGCCCGTTTGACCCAAAAAGCGAAAGGCGAGGAATTTACACTGATTTTCAAACGTGGCTTTGCCCCTATCGAGCAATGCAGCAGTGGCGGCAAACAGGGTCCCTGGACAGATGTATATGGAATCTGTGCAACCATGTATTATATGGTAACCGGTATCATACCGACAGACTCTGTCAACCGTCTGATCAATGACACGCTCATTCCACTTCCACGGATTGACGGAACCGGACTTACTTCTCATGAAATGGACTGCATTATGAAAGGACTTGCTGTCCGGCCGGAAGAACGCTATTCATCCATGGCATTTTTGTATGCCGGTCTCTACGGAGACAGTAACACAGACAAGCTCCTTTCAAAAAACGACACGAATCCATCCTCTGCCGTTTCCGTCACAGAGTCGAACTTTACCGAAAAGCTTATAAACGATATAACAGACTCTTTAAAAAAGCAGTCTTTTCTGCGTATATCCAAAAAATTTAAATTGCCGGTCATTCTCTTTCTGCTTATTCTCCTTGTCTCAGGGACTGCTGCACGATATCTTCATCCATCCCCTGCTTCACGGGACTTTATATCCACAACAGCTTCCCCTGTACCGACAGCTGCCGAAGATGCATACATCTCCCCCTCTCCGGCTGTAAGTCCCACAAACAGTGATAAACCGGCAGCTTCCACACCGAAACCCACAAAATCCACACCGAAACCCACAAAAAAACCGAAGCCATCGAGAAAACCTATTTCTCCTGCCGGTACGCCAAAGCAGAATCCTGTCCGTCCCAAAAAGCCCTCCGGAAGCTCCTCTGTCAAAAAGCAGACAACTGTCACGCCTTCTGTCAAAAAAAAGACAAAAAAAACTCCTCAAAAAAGCTCCACGGAATTTGACGGCGACCTTGACGGATTATAAAATCAAAAACTGATCGATCATAGATAGAAGGAGAACATTATGAATAACAAACAACAAATTATAAATATACTCAAGGCACAAACTCTTCCCCGGTCAGATATTTATCTGATCCAAAAGTGGACGGATCCTAATACCACGTCATCTTCCATCTCCTCCAGGAACTGTTCCGAAAAAGTACGTCGAGATGCCTATCTCCATTTTTATAAGCAGATAAAACCCTTTCATATCGTGTCACGCCAGACGATCCAGCGCTGGTTTGGAATCGGGGGATTTTCCATGCCATCCCGCTGGCAATTCCTGCAATGTGCCCTTTGTCTCCATTTTAGTCTTAAAGAGACTCAGGACTATCTGTTACATGGTCTGTCCCAATGGGAACTTCAAATAAATGATTATGAAGAGATGATCTGTATGTATTGTCTTGAAAATAATCTTGGCATCGAAAACTTTTATTTTATGGTTGATTTTTTTGAAACACATACCGATCAGGAACTCCGCCCACTCCAGACTGCACGCACGGATATGCTAAAAAAAACATACAAAAAGAAAAAAAATCTGCCTCTAAAAGATTTTTTGCTTTGGATGTGTCAGAGTGCCGAATTATTCAAAGGATACAGCATGACTGTTTACAGCTACTACGTTTCTCTGCTCAATGAAGCCTTCACTTACTATCAGACAGAATGTCGTGAAGAGCTGCAGACACTGCTGACTCGAACCGATTATGCAATCTGGAAAGCGGAGCAAAGCAGCAACGATATTTATTTACGGGAAACAGAAAAAGAACATATTCATCGTTATCTCAAAAATATCCAACGCCGTAAATCTCCTTCTATTAATTTGCGTGACTTAAAAGATATTCAAAATCTTTATGTCATTGCCTATGCACCTAAAGCACGTATCACAGATCTTTTAAACCAGATCTATCATAATAACCGAAAAAATTCCAAAACATGGAACAGAGAAATATTCGCTCTGCTTTCTGATTATTTGGGCGATGAAATGCAATGGGAAAACTCAAAATATATTTCCGAGATCCTATCCATATCTGCCCAAAAAGAACAGCAAATGCTCTACCAAAGAGCAAATGCCACCCTGTGCCAGCTTCCGGAAAATGCTCCCTGCCCGGAGTGGATCTGTCAACTGCTTCGGCAGAAATTTCCTGATACCCAAAAACTGCCTGCAAAGGAAGCCAAAAAAATCATATCAAAGAAACTGAAAAATCAAAAAACAAGAGTCCGGAATATCCAACGCTCGGATCTTCTTCTCCTGATACAATATATTTTTTCTGTCAGATATGATCAGCAGATCCGGAAAAATATGACCGGGTACGACCAGAAGGAGGCTCGTCAGGCTTTTATCTCACTGGCAGATACGATCCTTACTTCATGTGATATGCGTGAGATCAATGAGCAATACCGCCTTGATCATCTTATCCTTTCCGGCATTACAAATGAGGAAGTGATCCTTTTAGGCGATCTTTTAGACCTCGATTTTTGGGATGAGTCCTAACCCAAATATTTTTCTAAATGCCTAATAAAGCAATCACTTTAATCTTCATCCAAAATATTTCAGGTAATATCCTCCAGCCTCTATTTCTCACTGGGCTTACGCATCCGTTCCGATCAACACCTTTTTCCCTTCAAACGCAAATCCATAATGACGGATTCGATCTGTCGGAATGCTCTGTGCCAACAACTCGGCATCGTAATTTTTCTCCTGAATCTGTTTCAAAGCGGACTGGACGGTATCCTGCAGAGATGTCTCCTCGTCCGGTTCATGCACCTTAAACTCCATCACAATAGCATTATCGTTCTTCTCCTCGGGTACCAGCATGATATCGTATCGTCCATATCCACTCTCCCTGTTAGATCGAATCTGGTATTGTTCTCTCAGATCCGACAGCAATCCCAGCACAAATCCATGATAAAATCTCTCCGGCTGGCTCTTTGCAGAAGGTCTTCTTCCTGTGTCAAAACTGCTGAAAGTCGCAAGTGCCACATCATTCATATAAATATTCATTTCCTTGAGATTTCCCTTTAACAGTGCTTTCACAAAATCATTGTAGTTCGCATCCTGGTTTTCAAACCATCCCGCAAACATACTTTCAAACATGCTTTCCGTTTCCAGATTGGTAATCGTGAGATGATACCACGGTTTATTCAGCCTTCCACGATGCTCAACCTGATCTGCTTTTAGATAACCACTGGCAAGCAGAAGGCTCCAAATTGCATTTTCATTGTGATCAAGCTGGTTATATACGATCTGCTCGTCAAAATTCACCACGATCTCCTGTCCTTTCAGCAGATCCTCCATTTTCTCTTTCACATCCACAGATGCCGTCCGGATCAATCGACTCACAAGCCCATTGGAGCTGGTCGCTGCCCAGTAAGCTCGCAATTCCCCTTCATCCAAGTAGTTTGTAATGGACCACGGATTATAGATATCACGATGTTCTCCAAAGTTGAATCCATCATACCACTGCTTTACGTCATCCTTTTTATCAGACATTCCAAACTCATCCAACGCAGCAAACACCTCCGGCTCCGTAAAGCCAAAGCATTCTGCATACATATCGGATGTTGTCGTTACTACACGAAGGTTATTCAGATCGGAAAAAATTGATTCCTTGGACACTCTGGTAATTCCTGTCATAATGGCTCGTTCCAGATAAGAATTTGTCTTAAATGTCGCATTAAATAAACTTCTGATAAAGGAAGTATATTCATCCCAATATCCCTGCTGATATGCTTCCTGCATTGGTGTATCATATTCATCCAAAAGGATGATGACATTCTTACCATAATAGCGGTGCATCCAGGCAGCCATGTTTCTAATTGCTTTCTGTGCAGTTGTATCGTCCATCTGTTCCGTCGTTCTATTATATAGCTTTCTCTCGTTATCACTCAGTATGTTTTTTTTTAACAGATATCTGTTTTCTTCATACAATACTGCTATTTCCTGTTTAATCTGTATCTTCGCCTCCGTCAGATTATCTGCTTTTACCGATGCAAAACTCAAAAAGATCACCGGATAGGTTCCCTGTAGCTGGCGATACTTCTCTTCCTCCCAAATAGAAAGTCCCTCAAACAAATCTGCCCGGTTGGCATATTTATTTGAGAAGAAACACTCCAGCATGCTCATATTCAAGGTCTTTCCAAAACGACGGGGACGGGCGATCAATGTAATGTCATCTTCCTTTTCCCACCACTCTTTGATGAAATTAGTTTTGTCAACAAAAAAGTTGTCATGCTCCCGTAAAGACGAAAAACTCTGCTTTCCTATACTGATCGTTTTTTTCATATGCTCACCTGCTTTCCTGCGTAATCTAACGCCTGCTCTTATAATTCGTTCCTCGTTCTTTTGATATATTATAGCGGTATTTCTGCTTTGTTACAAGACAGAACCACTGTCGAAATTCCTCTGATCATACTTTAATATACCAAAAGCAAAAAAGGAAACAGAAATCCGCATACGAAATTTCCATTTCCCTTGCCCTTCTTACAGACCCTGTCTATAAGACAGCTCCTGAATACAGCCAATCCTCGAAGGTTCTGATAGGAATCAATATCCTGCTACCTATCCTCAACACCGGGAATATTTGATTATTACAAAGCTCATAAGCCTTGTTTTTACCAATCCCCAGAATTTCTCTGACTTCCTCGACAATATAGACTTTCTTTTTCTGTTCCATGATGATCTCCTCCTTTCTTTTAGCATTTGCTTTTAGTTTACTGAACCGCCTTTTAAAAACTGCAAAATAATACATATCCCCTATCACAGAGATAATATATGATTAAAATTTTCGATTTTTATTGATACTCCATGCCAATCTTTGCATAGTGTCAATAAATGTCCCGTACATTTTTTGACATGTCCACATATCTGTACAGGACTTTTATAAACACTTCAGGCTCTGCATTCCGGCTGTACATAAAAGTGTACCTTAATGTACACATGCATCTCTTAGACCACATCTATCTCCCGAAAAAAAAGAGGACAGAAATCTACTTCTGTCCCCTGCTCCTTATCGTCATCTTTGCATTCGGGATTACTGAGTGGATGATCTTCTCAATCTCATCCGCAAACAGTAATAAGATATTATGCCCTATTTTATAGGGTGTCAATGTCTTTTGTTCATTCCTTATATTTACCTGTATACATCTCCTTTTTAGGGGCATTTTAACAGGCGTGGGATTCTCTTCACAAAAAATATTTCTCTTGTAATGTTATCGGAATTGTACTAATATAATCATATGTCATAATAATACATATGGAAAGCATTGATTCAAATATCTTACCAACTGGTAAATGATCCTTTTATTGAAAAATTTTTCAATCGAATTCAGAGATTGATCTTATTGGTAATCAAAACTTATAAGATACCATGTATTTAGTACTTATTAGAACCGATTTAACACAATAAAATCAATGAAACTGTGTTATTATGAATTAAAACATTAGATGTGGAAATGAGGTGTAGGGAGTGGCTAACGAAGAAAAAGAACTATTTAAATTTGTAAATGATGCCAAATATAGAGAAAGGGTTATTGCTCGTATTCATAAAGAAAAAGATAATGAATATAACAGACGAATCAAACAGATCGAATCAGAAAACAAAAAACTTACTAAAAGCAGACTCAATGAAATCACTAGAATTTCCAATGCACGTTGGGAAAAAAATTTTGGTGGCAAATTATCAATCAACAGAACAGAGGGAAAAATCCGTATTAACAATACAGAACATTTATTTTCAAGCATACAAGGTGCTGAATTAAATATAATAAACGGCTGCCGAGTAGTGACAACTACTACTGAGAAGTCAAAATCCAAAAAACATGGATCGCTAGGTGGTGCTGTTGTTGGTGGTGCAGTGGCTGGACCAGTCGGAGCTGTAGTGGCTGGCTCGGTTCTCGGAAAAACGAAAACAAAAACAAAAGGCTCCACTGTTTCAAATCAGATTCCCACATGTACGCACTTAGGTGTACTTGTTAATATCAACGGATTTGTATCAGAGGTTGTATTTATATCTTCTCAGGTTGACCAGTCGAGTATAAGCTTTACAAAAGCACAAAATGATGCACAGAATTTTATATCTCTGTTAGGTGTATTAGCAAAAACACCCGTTCCAACTTCATTTTTAAGACCTGACGAAGAAACAACCGTAAAAGCTCTTGATACTCAAATTGCAAAGAAGCAGCAAGAGTTACAGGCAGCAATTGCGAATAAACCAATTTATAGCCTTCCAGATATGTATAGAATGGAAGAAAACAAAGAACTATCCGATGAAGATTACATACAGTATCTCGCAAACGCAGATGCACAGCGGATATCTGAAAAAGAAGCAAACAAGACAGCACTTAAACAAGAAAAAATCAAGAAAAAAGCAACAGCAAAAGAACCGTCACCTACTGATCAAAAAACTACGACTGCTGGTGAAATGATTATAAAAATCGTATTTTGGATCATTTCTATCGTTTTCCTGCTATTTGCCCTTGTATCATTTACAACAAATGGCGGAATTTTAAGTGGCACACTATTTTGTTTAACAGCTATATTTGTGAATCCACTGTTGACTGGATATATTCAAAATGCTGGAAGAAAAATTCCTATTTGGCTTTTGGTTATCATTCTAATTATTGGATTTATGGCAGGTGTTATGACTTTTCCAACCGCATAACTATAATAAGAAAAACTGTCTGGTTTTCTCTCAATTTACAAGAAAACCAGCTTACATCCATCGCATTATCCGTATTTGTCACGAATCTGTTTAAGATGCAGAGACGAATACTTTTTGCCTTTTTACATCTATACCGGATTTGGGACAGATATAGGATTGTAAATCTGTGTCTTTCGGTTTGATCAGCAGACACTATTTACCGGCATTTCTTTCATCTTGTTAGTTTCTGTCATTCTAATCCTCCTCACTGAAATAAATAACAGAAGCTTCACATAGGCTATGTCCATGTAGAAGGTTCCTATAAAGCAAAAAAACGAGCAGCAAACTGGATTTACGCTTGTTTGCTACTCGTTCAGTTAGTTATTATATTTCTCATTTTCCAAAAAGTCAAATGATTTTTTTACGTTAAGATCCTGCCTTTCTGCTGATCACTAATAATATTTTCTTCTCAACTGATTCAGCTGCCTGTGCCATTCACTATATTTCTGCGAATTTATATACGATTTTTGGACAGAATTTTCATACTGCCTTATGATTTCTCCCCGCTGGTTTACGACATTAAGATATTTTTTTTCTACCACGATATCTAACGAGCTTACATAATTAACATCGGGACACTTTTCGGCATCTATCATATTAACCCCCAGATCTGCATCACAGATCCGGTCATCGGACAATCTCCGCAATTTCAATTGATATTTTGCCTGCACACTAGGATACAAAACATCTGCTTTTATCTTTTTACATGATTTCACAACATACGCATAGGAACACCCCTCATACTTCTCTATTCCTGCTTCGTCAAAGATCAGATGTGCGCTTGGTGTCGTCCCTTTGTCCCAATCATACCATTCATATAAATCTCCCACAATAAGACCACTCAAATGGAAAGCCTCATTAATATTGTATATTTTATGTAAATATTTCTTTTTTTTGCTTTTATAGGTATCCGATTTCAGCTTATCAAAATACTTCTCCGCATCCAGATAGGCTCCTTTTTCATAGAGCTCTTTTCCATATTGATATCTGCAGACTTCCAGCTCCTGTGTTACATCCATATTTCGAATCCCCTCATAGAAGCTGCAGGCACTCCCATACTCTCCCAGATTTACTGCCGATTCAGCGTTCTTTTTTAATTCTTCTTCTCTCTCCTGCTGTTTCCAATATGTATAACTCAATCGGCTAACTTTTTTGTGCTCATACTGTACAACCAAGACGTAATCTGGCTTCCTCTTAGGCATGTACCCAATCTCTCCTAAATCGATAAAATCATCCTTTAAGTATTTTTTCGCCTCTTTCTGGGACTGACCATAAAAAATCCCCGAAAAATTATATTTTTCTTCAGAACACTTTCCCGCATCCTTTTTACCGATCGACCGAACGATATTATTATCAGGATCTACGTCGAGAATGTAGTCCCCCATATAACAAATCCCATCCTGCGTCTCTTTAACCGAATGCATTAACTTAACAACTCCGAACTTTTTCCCTACACAGACAGACAGATTTCTCCCCA
Source organism: Lachnospiraceae bacterium (assembly GCA_022774505.1). Classification (GTDB taxonomy): domain Bacteria; phylum Bacillota; class Clostridia; order Lachnospirales; family Lachnospiraceae; genus Jutongia. Next base: position 13,709 of record JALFLW010000048.1, on the reverse strand, counting down.
TAGGAAGCCAAGCAAAAAAATAGGACAGGTAGAAAAGCACCAACAATCCTGCAGCAATACAAACGATAGCAATGGAACGTCGTGTGCCTTCCTGAGCTCTCTTTTGCAGCATCTGGTCCTCTGACCACTCTAATCTCCCACCACACTTTGAACAAAACAAAGTAAATTCTTCATTTTGATATCCACATTTCGGGCACTTAAAATCTGAACCAACAGTGTCCTCCGACGCAGCCTGCGTTTGCAGACTCTCCTCCTTCTGCTTCTCATTTCCGCTGTCTCCCGCACCTATTTGATATTTCCAAACCAGGATATTTGTATTCTTTATGATAATATATACTCCGATAAACGGACCGATTCCAAACAGCAGCGATCCAAATATGGTCCATTTCAGCACCGTTGCACCATTTTCTGAAAATGATGTTCCATACCGGTAAGCATTTTTCTGCAAACGATCTGCCAGCTTATACTCCCAGTACAGATCATATATTCCCAGTGTACAAATACCAAACAACAGGTATTGCCATAAACCGGGTGTCTTTTCGCCATCACCGGCACAGACTACATTAACATCCTTTGCCAACTTGTGAATAAAATAATAACCGTAAATTCCACCTGTTAAAGCAGAAAATACAATACATTTCCATAATCTCCGATTGCTATCCAACATGACGATATTTCCTCCTTTTTCACGATACATTTTCATTTGTGTATTACAGTTCTGCAGATTTCATTATTATTTTATACTTTCGCTGTCTTATTTTCTTTTCTTTTTTTCTATGAATATAATTCCAAAATAATGTCACATATCATAAAATACTCTCTCATCATTTTACGTTCCTTCTTGTTATATACTTTCACGACCGTATCTCCTATTTTCACAGTAATTTTTTTCAAAGAGATTCTTTACCTTCTTATACGAAGCTTTATCTTATGATAGGAGTCATTTTACTTTACTGCTGTCCATAATTGTCTTATTTTTTTCATTTACTTCGATCAATAAACAAAAAGCGATGAATCGGATGTCCGTGACTTTCGATTCGTCGCTTTTATTTCTTTTCGTCCTTGTCTCTATTCCTTCATAATATGAAAAATTATCACACATGCCATGAATGCCGTCGCTGCATCGGCACACGCCTGCGAGGCCAACACTCCCTGATACCCCAGCAGGCCGGAACAGATCATCAACGCGATTCCGTATAAAACACCCTGTCGGCTGATGGATAACGCAAAGGCTCCTATCGCATTTCCTACCGACTGACATACGCAGGTGGATACAAGCGTGACCGCCATAAATACCATACCAAGCTGTTGAAAACGCAGCATTTTGGCACCGTTTACCACAATCGACGGGTCCTTCATAAATATCCGTATAATACTTGGTGCAAACACGCTCATCAAGATTGTAAACACAAGTCCCAAACCTATCTGAAACAGATAAGTAAATTTCAGGATCTCCTTCAAGCGTCTGCGATTTCCCGAACCGTAATTATATCCGATCAACGGCTGTCCACCGAATGCAAAACCTACCAGAATCATTGCCGTGATCATGTTTGCTTTCAATGCGATCCCCATTGCAGCAATCTTGTCAGTTCCGTAGGGCTGCAGAAAATGATTGGTCAGCATCACCATAAAGCTCTGCATCAAATTGGTGATCGATGCCGGAATACCAATGCTCAAAATTCCACCTATCATTTTTCCCGGAATCCTGACATCCCGCAAACGAACCGATAGCCGCTTCGATTTCCGGACCATGGCATAGATATAATAAATATCCGCGATCAAATTGCCAAGAACCGTTGCGATCGCCGCTCCAGCCGCACCCTGCTTCAGCCCAAAGATAAAAATCGGATCCAGAATGATATTCACAATGGAGCCCAGAATAGATCCCAGCATCGCCTGTGCCGCCAATCCCTCCGTCCGAAGAATATTACTCGGAACCAGGCCAAAGATAATAAATGCAGCCCCCAGAACGATCCATGTATAATAATCACCGGCATACTGCCAGGTGGCTTGATCCGCACCTAATATCCGAAGAATCGGACTGCGTCCCAGCAAAAAGATTACGGTAAAACAAAGACCAAAAGCAACCGCTCCCCAGACGCAAAATGCACTGGCTCTCCGTGCCTCCTCCTCTCTCTTCTCTCCAAACAGCCGGGAGATCATCGAACTGCCTCCCAGACCAAAGATATCGCCAAAAGCAATCATCAGTGTGAATACCGGAACTACCAGTGACACACCTGCTACCAAATTCTGATCCTGCGTCAATGCAATAAAATAGGTGTCCACCATATTGTACACCAAAGATACCAGCATACTTAAAACAACCGGAAGTGCAAGTGTCATATATGCCTTCGGAACTGCTGTCTTTTCAAATAATTCGTTTTCCATTGTCTACCTCTAATACCTATCCGTGCCAGCCGGCACCTTTTTCCGATTTAATAATATATCCAACCCTCCGGCATTTGTCAATCAACTCACATTCCTCTTCTTTCGAATGCACAGCTGTTGCGATTTCCCTGCCTCTATGCTAAAATTCCAAACGATCCTCATTGAGCAGAAAATATTTCAGAAACCGTTCAAGGTGTGAAGCTCTCCTGATCGCCATAGTACCGCTCCTTGTTCTTGTGCATTGCATAGATTCCAGCAATGCCATTTTAGTGCCGAATTATTTCGCTGAATTATTTTTATTTGAATAGTCCTTACTATTTTTCTGCATAAACAAAAAATGCTACAAAGATATACTTCATAGCATTTTCGCACGGACTGTATCATCTATTTCATTATTTATAAACTACGATATCACCTAAACCAACCTTGTACGGAATTTCTATTTTCAATAATCGGCATTGATTTAATTCAACTGTGTACTTTTGCACCGGAGTATTCCATTTCGGCCATATGCTGTTGCTGATCTCATTTCCGTCAGCATATATCTTCACTTCCGGCTTATAGTCGTCATAATAACTGTCAGTTGCTGTCATTCCGCATACAAACGTCATCTTGCTGCACTTGCCACCCAGATTAAAAAAGACCGAACCATCATTATAACTAGACATACCATGCCCATATCTCTCACCGACCACTTCGAATGCACCTTCTGGTTGACTTGATCTTTTGAAATCCTTCCCCTTCTGAGGAACAATATACCTCATACCGCTTCGCTCCGTAGACCTTTTTCCAGTTTACAGATATCGTATTGGCAGATACAGTAGATACACTTTTCAAAATGACCTTATTCGCTACCTTGGCATCCGCCTCCCGGTCTCCCATCGCTGTAACACAGACAACAGTCATGATCACTGCTAAAATTCTCGTTCGTATTTTCCTCATTTTTACTCCCTTCTGACAGGCACGATTCCTTCTGAAATCCCTATCAATGCACATTTCTAAACAACAATTACATGTTAAAAATCAGGGTGTCAAAACAGGCAGAACCTTTTTGACACCCCTTTATTTTACATAACCAGCCTGTGTATATTATAATTTTTCTCTCGCCATCGCAACGCTGCACTGTTTTCGGTTGCATGCAATGCCATACTTTAAAATCATCTTCACACCATCCTGTTTCATCTGCTCCGCATAGTTTTTATCTTCAATCTGTTCTAACGCTTTCTGGCTTTCTCTTTCTAAAGCATCTGCCTCTGCATATTTGATTTCAATTACTATTCCAAATTCGGTATCATCTGATGTGATCGAAATATCGTTAAAGCCAAGACCGGATTCTCGATTTGAGCGAACAATCCAATCCGTTTTAAATCCCAATATGCCAAGCAGAATTCCATGATAAAAATTTTCTTTCAAATCATTTCGGACGAATGTATCCCTAACGCTGATCGTTTTCTGCAGATATTCTGTAAAAATAGTTTTCACCTTATCTACTCTTCCATCCTGCAGTGCAGCACAAAAAGCATTTAAAAGCTCTCCATCCTTCCGAACCATCTCCCTAAACAAAGCCATAATATGCGTTGTAACAATATTCCTGATCTCCTGATTCGGAATCACCAGATCATACCTTCTGCCATCCGGCTCTCCCCGCATGGTAAGATAGCCTGTCATAAAAAGAATACTCCAGAGATTTTCTGTAGAATCATAAAGTTCCTTGTAGGTTAGATCCTCATGAATCTCTTTCTGAACACATCCTCCATTGACCAGCAGTTCCAGTTTCCTTTTCGTAACCTCCTGTGCCTGCCCCATATGCTCAATAAAATACCGGATCACATCATTTCCGCTAGTATTCAGCCAATAATTCCGCGGTGCCTTTTCCCTATAATCTCTATGCTCATCGCAATAGCCTTGTATTTTCCTTACCGGTAATCTTCACATTATTATCGCAGGAAAGAGTTTCCAATTTTATATTTTTGCTGATATCCAGACTACTCAACTGGTTATTAGTACACTCCAAACAATTCAGTGCCGTGTTCTTACTGATATCCAAACTACTCAACTGGTTACCGGTACAATTTAAGTTTGTCAATGCCGTATTTTTACTGATATCCAGGCTACTCAGTTGATTGCCCTGGCAAACCAAAGATTTTAACATTTTTAATTTTGAAACATTCAAACTGCCTTGAAGTTGCACCCAGCCCCAATTTATTGCGGTCAGTCTTCCGTTCGTCCATGAATAACTATCTCCATCCAGCTCTTCACTTATTGTTTCCTTTTTTTACTGCTACAACCTTAACACGGTTCTTTATCTTTTTTTCAATTTAATGCAGTTCTTGCCAGACAATATCTTCCATGTTGTTTTCTTCCTGGTGTTTTTGAGTGTTATTGACTTCGTTTTTCCGACAGTGATTGTAAGTTTCCTCCTGCATATCATTTTTTGATATTCGTATTCTAATGCATCGCTGTCCAGGTCTGTCTTATTTTTTATCAAGTACACAAAAAAGGCAGACATCCTAAGCTGTCTGCCTCTTGCGGTACTGGACAAATATATATAACAAATTATTTTTTCTTTGCCTTTTGTCTTACATAATGATAAGTACAAAGAGAAATATTACATTTGCCACTGTAAACATTGCCAGATAACGTCCTCTCTGTGCAGGATATTCTTTGGCAATATATTTAAAGCTGATGAGACTCGCCATCGAAGCGATCAGCGTCCCCAGCCCTCCCAGATTCGTTCCCACGATCAATTCGGATATATTGTCCGTAAAATCGGATAGTAAAATCGCCGCTGGTACATTGCTCATGATCTGGCTTGCCGCAACCGCTGTGATTCGCTCCCGTCCATGAAGCATTTGTTCTAAAATATGACGGAATATCTCCATTCTTCCCAGATTTCCAATAAAAAGAAACAATGCCAAAAAAGTGATCAGTAATGAATAATCAACCTTTTGCAGAGTTTTTCTATCAAAGAAAAGCACATATCCGAAAACCAATATCGTCAATAGATACCAAGGAATCATCCTGCCTACGACCAGCAGACTCATACCAAACAAGACCATATATCCCCATAATTTCCACATGTCTCCGCTGTTCCCCTGCTGCGATGTCAAAACATAAGTTGTTCTCTCCCGCTGCGGTACTTCTATTGCAGCTGCCGCAGGATATATTTTCTTTTCAGCCTTTTTATCGAAAAGCGGCTGCCTGTCATCTGTGATCCGTTGCCACTGGCAGGATACCCCGATCCATCCGATCAAAAGTACAAACGCCACCAGAGAATATGGCAACATGAGCCGTATAAAATCGTCCATTCCCATCCTGGTCAATCCAAACAGATACAGATTCTGCGGATTGCCCACCGGTGTCAGCATGCTTCCCAGATTTGCTGCAATTGTCTGCATTACCACCACCCGAAGGATCCATGTCTCATCAAATAATCCAGTCTCTTTGCGAAGAAGGATCATCGCAAACGGAACAAAGGTAATGAGTGCAACATCGTTCGTGATCAGCATCGAGGAAACAAAGCAAAGCATCACCAGCACAACAACCATCGACATCCTCCCGGATGTCTTGCGTATTACACGCTCCGCCAGCCGGTCAAACACTCCCAGCTGCTGCATTCCTCCCACGATCGCCATTAAACCAAACAGGATCCCTAGTGTCCTAAAATCAATATACTGTATGTATTTCTGATCCGGATGAATGACTGCCATGGAGATAACCGCCAGCACAAGAGCAGTCACCAGAACAGGATCTTTTCTCGCATATCCAAGAAGTTTTTTCATGCTTTTGTTGTCCCTTCCATATTTCTTATGGAACTAATATCATCAAAGTAACTCCTGTTCATTATAACCATGCTCAAAACTCGATGCAACCTTAATTTTAGTTTTTCAGGCAGAAGAGGTACCTGTTTTTCCTTTTTATTATGTTCTTTTTTATGCCTCGGTCTTCTAATCGTTGACCAACACTACACATATTTGTCACCATTTTTAAATCTTTTCTCTCTGCCCTACCACATTCTGTGCCTTCCCCGCCAGAAAGTATCTTACATTCTCCGTGGCAATCTCGATCAGTCGTCCCCTTGCCTCCTTGGTGGCCCAGGCAATGTGCGGTGTGATCACACAATTCTCACAGGCAAGCAGGGGATTGTCCGGCTTCGCAGGTTCCACCGATACCACATCTACACCGGCTCCATAAATCTTGCCGCTGCGAAGTGCTGCTGCCAGATCCTTTTCCACAATCGTTCCACCACGGCTGGTATTGATCAGGATCACACCATCCTTCATCTGCGCGATTGTTTCCCTGCAAACCAGATCCCTAGTCTGATCATTCAGCGGACATGCCAGAAAGATCACATCCGACTCCTTCAAAAGCTGTTCCCTGGAAACGTATTCTCCAATCTCTTTCCCTTCCGGCGTCTTATGTGAACCATTGGTGATCACCCGCATACCAAATGCCTTTGCCACACGACCGATCGCTTTTCCGGTCTGACCAAAGCCAATGATTCCGGCAGTCTTATGATCTAACTCGATCAACGGATAATCCCAGAAACAAAAATCCCGTTCCTGGCTCCATCTGCCATTATGAACCTCCCTGCTATGATGTGCCGCATGGGAGCAGATATCTAAAAGCAGGGCAAATGCCTGCTGCGCCACCGCCTGCGTACTGTATCCCGGCACATTGGTAACAGTAATACCATGCGCTGCAGCCGCCGCCATATCTACTACATTATATCCGGTAGCAAGCACACCGATATACTGAAGTTTTGGACACGCCTCCATAATCTCTGTGGTAATGACCGTTTTGTTGGTCAGAGCAATCTCGCAGTCCTTAAGCCGCTCCACCACATCTGCCGTCTGATTCGGCGTATACTCATATACGGTTAATTCTCCCAAAGTTTTCATGTTATCCCAGCTTAAATCACCGGGATTGCTTGTAAAGCCATCTAAAATCACAATTTTCATTGATTTATCCCCCCTGTATTCCATAGTAAAATTATGAGCTGAAACTTCCCACATCCAAAAGATGACCAACGCCCATAATGTTTCTTTTGTGGCATAGTGTCAAATATGATTTTTGCCTTAAAAAGCTTAAAATACCCGAAAGCTGTGATCTGGAAATTATCTTGTCACTAACAGCTTGCAAAAAATCTAATAGAAAACTGTGCCATATAAGAAACATTATGGGCATATAGATCCTTTGGTTGTGGAACGTTTTAGTTATTTTATTCTATTATAAGGAACTGTCGCTGTTCCTGTTGATACATCTTAATGGAACGCAGATTACTTATTCTTATCTTTAAAAATCAGACTAAATGCAACACCAAAACTAATGCCCAAACATATGCCTATACAAATTCCTGCTACACTCTTTAATATATTTACAAAACATACACTCCATAAAAATGCCATTGCAATTCCAATAATTAAACCAATTATTATATTCTTATTTTTCATATCTTATTCCTCACTATAAAGCATATAGCAATATCCCAGATATCACTAATGGACAAATATATATAACAAATTATTTTTTACTTTTTTCAAAGTACATTATATCAGTCAAGGCATATTTTTGCCAGTCAGATCCCCACGGAATACCAAGACCAAAACATCTTTAGAATTTCTCCTCTATTTACGATTTTCCTGACCTCAGGAAAATCGTCCAAATTTCTATAGTACAAAGTGACATAACAAAGCTTTCTCTTTGCATCATCAAAAACATTTTTCTTGATTTTTTTCTACCAATTTTTCTACCAAACGCCCTTTTTTCATTTTCCGAAAAAAACAAAATCCCCTGCAGACCGCTGTCTACAGGGGATTCCCTCTACTGGGCTAACCAGATTCGAACTGGTGAATGCAGGAGTCAAAGTCCTGTTTTGGGCATTTTCTCCCATTTTACCACATCACGGGCAATTCCTTATGATCCCTTATTTTTCAAGGCATTGCGGTATATCCTCCAAAGGAATTACGATAAGCTCTAAGCTCTTGATCTGTGCCAATATTTTCATTTTTTCTACCAATTTTTCTACCAAATGCACTCCTGTGCCTCAAATCCGGATATCAACCAATTAAGTCTTCAATCTTCTGTTGTGACCACCACCGGGTAGGATATAAAGAAAATTCTTTCTTATGTTTTCTAATGATCCTCACCGGCTGCTCCGTATTGTCATACACATGTAAAATATCACACAAACGTAGTAGTTCTTTGATATTGCCCAAAGATTTATAATACCTTTTCTCTATCTTATCTGCTGCAACATCATGTCCTCCAGCCTGCACTCTGCTTCCAACACGCGCAATATTAATTTCAGGATCTGCCGTCAACACAAAAACACCTTTAATAAAATATCCCTCTTCCTTTGCCTTTTTCAAAATATCCAATTTATACGAAGAGGAAAGCACCGTTTCAAATGTAAAATCTCTTTTCTGAGCAATGGCTGCATATCGTTTTTCATCAACCAGATGGGCTGCTGTCTCATTATCAATACCTGTTGTTGCCACTACCTCGTCTGCATTTGTATATTCCCCGACAATTTCAAAGTAGGGAGTTATTGTACTTTTCCCCGATCCATTCGGACCCGCAAAAAACAGTAACATTGGCTTTCTACTTGACATACTCTCTCTCCCCATTCGGATACTCTAAATAGGCATGTTTTGTTTCGGCATCATAGCGCGCAATCGGCTTCTTACATATCTTTGCCTTTTCGATCGCCATCTCAACCGCTTTCCTTGCCCGGTAATCCATCTCCTTGTCATTTTCCGTCAAGGTATCACTTGGATCACCTGTAACAACTTTAATGGTATATTTCTCACCATCTATAACCTTTTCTATCTCCATATACCACACATCCTTTCAAAATCTCAACCTAAACTACTAATAAAACGGACCTTTAATCTTCATCCAAAATTTTCCGGGCAATCTCCTCAGCCTCCCAATCCGGATGTATTTCAATCTCCCAGATCATATTTTCAATAATCTCCACCTCAAAACCTAAGATTGCAGAAAGCTCTTCAACAGGGTATCTTCCCATATTGCTCCTTACCTGTCTGACTCCCCTTGATAAATCACCTATTCGCTGGTTCTCTTTATCTCTCATAAGCAATGTCATATACTCTCGCCTCCATTTCCTCACCGGACTGAACAAAATTCATTTCTTTTGCTAACGACTCCGTATATGATATCTATATGATAACATCCTGATTATGAAAATGCAATTACAGCAAATTGCAAAAAGGAAACAGAAGTCTTCTATAAGATAACTTCTATTTCCTTTTTGGCATTGTTAAAATCACGTCTATATCGCAGCTCCTGAATACATCCATTCCTCAAAGGTTTTAATAGGAATCAGTATCCTACTTCCCACCCTCAATACGGGAAAGTTTTGGTTATCACAAAGATCATATGCCTTGTTCCTACCAACTCCCAGTATTTCTCTTACCTCCTGTACCGTATATACCTTTTTCTCTTGCTGCATAAAGCATCCTCCTCTCTGTTTGTGTTTGATTTCATTTTAAACCACCGCCTTTCTAAAACTGCAAAATTATAAACTGATAATATCTCAATTTTATAATATATAACTGTAATTTATTAATCTTACAGATTAAATTAGATTGTCTATATAGAAACTACAGACGCCAAAAAAATAAACTTACGGTGTAAAAATCAAGCTGTTGTACGAATCATATCCAGCACAACAGCTCTTAATAATCAATGTTCTTTCACAATCCTTTGAAAATCTCACTTTGCAACTATATATTCCACATCCTCTCCTGATGCAAGAATATGAAGTAACCTGCATGCCGGTCCTGTCGGGTGCGTTCTCCCGCCTTCCCATGCTTCCACCGTCTTTTTTGATACTCCCATATAAGCAGCAAATACACTTTGAGTCATTCCCGCTTTCATACGAATATCACGAATTTCCTTATTACTGTATTCTGTAACCGGTAAAATCATATATGTTTTCGTGTTCGCCTTCCCGGTTCCCTTTTCATACGCAATCGCCTCTTCAAGCCCCTCTTTTAAATCATCAAATAATGAACTCATAGAAATCATCTCCTATTCCTGACAGTTTCTTCTTTTAATGCTTTAACCAGCTTTCTCAACACATTCTTTTCGTTATCGGAAAGATTTTCCTGATCCTTTTTCTCAAATGCAGTAATAAGATATGTTACTTCATATTCTGCAAAATCTGTATAGCATACTCGAATACTTCCGCTCTTTCCTCTGTTTTTCAAAGGAAACCTCACTTTACGAATTCCTCCTGTTCCTTCCATAACCGGACCTGATTCAGGATCTTTCAACAGCATAATCTGTAATGCCCGCAATTCTTCTTCTCCAAGCCCAATCTCTTTCCAGCGTTTTGAAAATAACGGCACCTCTATAAATGTTCTTATCATTATTTTATTACCTTTCTCTATGGTATATATAAAATATTACACCCTATTTTATAGGGTGTCAACATATTTTCTTTATTTTATGTATATTTTCATAATAGATGCCATTTTATGCATTACTATATTAATTATCCTGTATGATGTATATGGAGGATTAGGTGGTTGGTTTGACTGTTTGACGTTTACGAATAAAAAAGGAGCAGAGAGCTCATATCTCTGCTCTCGAGTTTTTCATTTTACATCTATTTTTTACACTATAGTTTTAATTATTCCATGTCGTATTTTTTATTAACCCTTATATATTTCGATTTATTACCAAAATATGTAATAGTGGCTGACTCAATTTTCATCTTTCTTGCGCTTGTATTATAAAAAACCGGATCCCAATAATACCATTTAAACCTCCATGGTTTTATCGGACCTGTTATTTTTAAATTTGTATAATTTTTACCATTAATATCATTTACGACTTTATCCCCAACAGCATTATAAAAAGAAATTTTTAATTCTACATATTTAATTTTCATATCAGAATTATTGGATATAAGAATGCTCGGTTCCAATCCTCCTACAGAATTCATCTCAAAGTTTCCTCTATCAACCGGATAGGTTCTTGAAGCTTTTACACTAAATACATATCTAATTTTTGATCCATTATTATTTGTGTATGTTATTACCGCTTTTCCATTTTTTCTGGCTCTTACAATACATTTATCAGAAAATTTAGGTGTCTGAATTTGTATAACTTGTGGATTCGAAGTTTTCCATTTTCCATTTCCCAACCTAGGACGAATTTTTTTTACATTACAACTTGAAAGTTGATATTTATATGTCGCCTTTTTAACATATTTCAACGGGGTTGCATATGCCTCATAATCTAGTCCGATAGAACATAATGAAAGGATTTTCAAATAATACTTTCCTTTTGATAATTTTAATTTTTTGCTCCAATTATTAAACGAGAAATTATAATTATACTTTTCAATTAAATTTTCTCCCGATTCTTTTACAAGACAAAATGAGCATTCTCCATATGTTTTATCATTAAATCCAATTTTATACATTCCTGTTTTTTCTACTTCAATAGGAAGTACATGTGTTTTCCCCATATGCAGATTCTTATATTTAATTTTAATTTTAGCATCTGTTGACAACTTCCTTTTCGAATACTTTTTATTAACTTTTGAAAAATCATAATAATCTACAACATCGTCATAATCGTCATCATAATCATCTTCGTCATCATAATCATCTTCGTCATTATAATCACTTTCATCGTCATAATCATAGTATCCTATATAATCCGCTCTAACTGACTTTTCACCTACAGTCATACACATTAGTGCGCTTAATAATATTATAAAAATTCTTTTTAACATTTCTTCACCTCAGATATTAAAAATATATACTATATTTTCAGCAACAGGACAAATAAAGAATCACCTTATCTATCCTGTTGTTTACATATGCATTATTCTAATTGTCCAATATTAAATATACATAATACAAAAGTCATGACCCAATATCATGTTTTAATCTTTCACTATTTTTATTTCATCAATCAAATCTCTTAAAAATCCAACTGATTGCCCTAATAATTTTGTATTTTCAAAACTTAATACATTCACTGTTAAAGATTGAATATAATCTTCTTTATTCTACCATTTTTAATATTATATCCTTTACTCATCTTTTTTTTGCTGATCATATCCTTTCTCACTATATGTCACTGTTACCAAGCTTTTATATGAAAACATCTCAATGTCGCTCTTTTTTGTCTCCCATTTGTAGATTGCACTATCCTTTTTATATTCTCCATACAGATCGCAAAGATACTCTTCCACCTTACTAGGAACTTCCTCAGCAACAAGATCACTATTATCTTGCAGTGACGGCATAAAAGTAATCTGATACAATTTTCCGTCCTTAAAAGCGAAACGTGTTAATGCATCAATTCCTGCTATATAGGACTTCATGTTATATAGATAATACGTCTCTTTTTCTTCGTCATCATCCGTCCCATCCGTCCCATTGGGATAATCTTTCTTAATTTGATTCTCACTGCTACCCCATGCAATTTTATTATATAAGCCACTGGTATCCGGTCGCTTTATAACTGCAATCACACCGACAACTACTACACACAACACCACAACAGCCAGAACTATTTCCACCATCTTTTTACGTTTTGCTCTTTTTTTCTCTTGTATAGTTTTTCGCTCTATTTCTATCATATCTTTTACCGGAAAACCACATTTGGGGCAACACTGCGCTTTATCACTTACCTGACTGTCACATTCCGGACATTTTAATAATGCCATCTTATTCCCTCCCTAATCTTCCAAATATACCTTCATCGCCTTATAACAGTTGGATGCATCGGTGTCTGCGTCATTAAACGAGGTGGAATATGTCTGTAAACTTCCAGTAGGATCTGTAACCAAGTTTGTCAATGCTATATATGCATCATAAAACTCCTGCATCTTTTCATAAGCTTCTTTGTATTCCTCTGGGGGATTTTTCATTTTCTTCATCAATGTATTCACCGATTCCTGCTTATCAGACACACTCTTCACTTTTGCAGAAAAAGAAGAATCCGCAAATAAATTTCCCAGTGCATCATTGAAATCTGATACATAATAACCATCCGGCTTCGTGTATTTGTCTGTTTCGTCATCACTCTCTTCGTAAATAGCGTTAGACCAGACACTTTTGATCAAATTGCCACAATCTTCAGCAGTGCTACATGCGTCAAGCATCGTATATGTAATCGTATTCAAATTAGAAGCATACTCTTTTTTGGCTTTTTCCGCTTCATCGGCTGCTTTCTTTTTCTGAATTTGCCCAATGCCCAATATCATCGCCAGGATCAAAACAAGTGCTGATCCCGCAATCAGTGCAATTTTCTTCAGCTTCTTTGTCATGCGT
>JALFLW010000035.1 GCA_022774505.1 Lachnospiraceae bacterium | reverse complement strand
CCTGCTGATAGAGCTTTACATACCGAAATACTTCTTCACTCACGCGGCGTTGCTGCATCAGGGTTTCCCCCATTGTGCAATATTCCCCACTGCTGCCTCCCGTAGGAGTTTGGGCCGTGTCTCAGTCCCAATGTGGCCGTTCACTCTCTCAAGCCGGCTACTGATCGTCGCCTTGGTGGTCCGTTACACCTCCAACTAGCTAATCAGACGCGGGCCCATCCTATACCACCGGAGTTTTTCGCTCTGTACCATGCGGTACTGTGCGCTTATGCGGTATTAGCAGTCGTTTCCAACTGTTGTCCCCCTGTATAGGGCAGGTTGCCCACGCGTTACTCACCCGTCCGCCACTCAGTCATACACATCTTCCTCCCGAAGGATTCCGTCGTGCATGCTTCGTTCGACTTGCATGTGTTAGGCACGCCGCCAGCGTTCATCCTGAGCCAGGATCAAACTCTCATGTTTAAGTGTTTGATTCGCTCAAGCTCTTGCTTGGCTAATCCTCGATTTACCTTGTTAGGTATTCGCTCCTGATCAAAGCATGTTTTGATCATCTGAAAATTTTTGATGCTTATGCATCTTTTTAGAATTTTCAGGGTTGTTTTACTGTTCAATTATCAAGCTTCCCTCAAGCGTTTCCGCTTGTGTGTTGTTCGCTTGTCTTGCGCGACAACGATATATAATCTACCACGCTTATCGACATTTGTCAACACCTTTTTTGATATTTTTTTAATTTTTTTTATTTTTCACTCGAAATCAGATTTTGTCATAGGACATCCAAACCTTCTCATACCCTGTAAATAAGTATATTTTGCTGCTATTTACAGCATTATGAAAGGATTCTATATGAAACATTTTTCTTTTCATTCGGATTCTGACTCTGCCTCTTTACTTCAATGCGGACTTTTTATTTTATCAATCATTTTTATATCTGCCGTTTCCATCTCGTATGGTCAAAACCATTTAAAAAAAGAAGCCTCTACGACAAATGCCGATGTGGCCTCTTCGAAAAATATTCCTGCTTCCGGCACTGCATATTCCAAGAGCAGCAAAAAGCTGCCCATATACTGTGTCGATACACCTGACAAAAAAATAGCACTTTCTTTTGATGCCGCCTGGGGCAATGAAGATACAAAAAAAATCATGGACATTTTAGATGAGTATAAGGTCCATGTGACCTTTTTCATGACCGGAGGCTGGGTAAATTCCTACCCTGATGATGTAAAAATGATCGCCGAACGCGGACACGATCTTGGCAACCACAGCCAGAATCACAAACAGATGTCACAGCTCTCCTCTGCAGAATGTAAAGAAGAAATCATGTCTGTCCATAATAAGGTAAAAGAACTCACCGGAAAAGAAATGTCTCTGTTCCGCCCTCCTTATGGCGACTATAATGACACCTTGGTCACTTGTGCAAAGGAATGTGGATATAATGCGATCCAATGGGATGTAGACAGCCTGGACTGGAAGGATTACGGCGTGGATTCTATCATCAAAACCGTCTGCGAGCACAAACACTTAGGAAATGGTTCTATCATCCTTTGCCACAATGGAGCGAAATATACTGCTGAAGCACTCAAAACTCTGATCTCCACTCTTCAGGAAAAAGGCTATGAATTTGTTCCTATTTCCGAATTGATCTATCCTGACAGCGACGAAATCGATACGGAAGGCCGCCAGCACCCGATCCATAAATAAATATCACAATATAAATTAACAGCTGTAGATATACTCCTCCTTCAGCCTTTCCTCAAACGCCTCCTGCGGCAGCGGTTTATCAAATAAGTATCCCTGTATGACATGGCAGCCTGTTTTTTCAAGATACTTTAACTGTTCCCGTGTCTCTACACCTTCTGCAACCATACTTTTACCAAGCTGCCGCAGCATACCTGCAATACTCCAAAGCATAAACATATCCTGTTCTTTTCCGCAGTAATCTCCTTCCCGTGGAATAAAAGATTTGTCTATCTTAACAATATCCAGATCCACTTTTTTTAACATGTTCAATGACGAAAATCCTGTTCCAAAGTCATCAATAGATGTCTTAATGCCATTCTTCTTTAATTCGTTTACAATCGATGACATGATGCCATACTGTTGAAAATCTTCACTCTCCGTTAATTCCACCTCTATGAGATTTCTCTGCACACCATAATGATCAATGATCGATATGATATTTCCGACAAAATCATCTTCTTCCAAGTGTTTTCTGGAAAAATTTACCGATATACATATATTACTCTTTCCGGATTCTTCCCTCTGTTTCAAAAACCTGCATACCTGCTCCAAAACATAATAATCCAGTCTGCATATACTTCCTTCCTGTTCCAGCTGTGGAATAAACATTCCCGGCGGCACAAGCTCTCCTTCTCTTATCCAGCGCACCAACGCCTCCGCCCCACATATTTTCTTTGTAACACAGTGAACCTTGGGCTGATAATATACTACAAATCCGCCTTCTTCCAAAATATGTCGGAAATTTGATATAATGCTCTGTGTCTCCATCATCTTTTGCCTGATTTCTTCCGAAAACCACACAATTCCACCGACCTTGCATCTTCTTGCTTCCTGATAAACTATACTTGCCCGCAGCATCACCTCCCGTACTTCATGGATTCCCTCCAGGGTACTTGCTCCGATCGTTGCTCCAAACAAGAATTTTTTGGATTTCATGGTATTTTCATATACTACTGTCATTTCCTGCAGTTCCTGCACAAACCTGTGAATCCCCTCTTTTTTCACTAATGCAACGAAGTTATCTCCGCCCAGTCTTGCCATGATTTCTCCGGAATCCATCATTTTTTTCACTTGTCCTACATATTTTTTCAGGATCTGATCTCCCTCTGCGTAAGAAAATACCTTATTTACATATTTAAAATTATGTATATTAAAAAAAACTACACAATAATTTCCAATTATCCCCTGTTCTAAGAGACTTCCCGCCCTCTTCTTAAACGCATATTGATTTGCTGCTTCTGTATCAAGATCTGTATTGATGATCCTTTTCATAAAATGCTGCTGCATATTTCTGTCATACCAATAAAATATCTCTCGAAAGATACCATGTATCTCCTCTATCCGTTCTTTTCCAAACTCCTCTTCCAAAGGCATGATCCGAAATGTCAGTGTACCGCCTGTCATGAAGTTGAAAATGAGTATCATTTCCTGCAATTTTTTTTCACTTCGGTCTAATAAAACCCGGTATCTCTGCCTTCCATGCATATTAAATCTATTATCCGGAGTCTCAAGCATCATAACAACTTTCCCAAGACCAAGATCATCCTGTACCACTGCTAATGCATCTGCAATATTCTTTTCACAGCGTTCCATACTTTCTACCGTCTGATAGAGATTTTTCCAAAATTCTTCCAACCGGCAGGTTAAAAAATGCTTCTCCTGATATTTCATACCTATCCCTCCTGCTTCCAAACCTTCTTATGACTGTGCTTATCTCATTTTATGATATATATATCAAAATTCATTGTCAACTATCAATTACTAAGTCTTCCCACACCAATAACAGAAAGCAGCCCATAATATGTCTTATGTCCGGTTACATGCAATAGCATTTTGCCTTTCCAAGCACTTTTAAATCCGTGAGCTGTGACTTAAAAATTGTCTTGTCACTTACGGATTTTGAAAAGACTAATTGCTTTGCTGCTTTGATGTTTGATGAACGCATCCTCCCGTATTCACCCCCAAGGTGGGAATCAGGGGTTTCGAGAGGCACTTGCACCCGCTGGTACTTACGCCCCAAGTTTTACAGATACACATTTCA
>JALFLW010000019.1 GCA_022774505.1 Lachnospiraceae bacterium | reverse complement strand
GCTTTCTTAAGAGGAGTCATAAGATCAATGTAATTCACCTTCTGCTCCCGCATTTCTTTCCGGAGGCCGTCCAGATTTCCCTTGTCGTTCAATATAACAAAACGATCCGGCATATATTCACCATAAAGAGAATTTTTATTCGGTGCCACCGCAAATGCAAACTGTGCTCCCGCCTTCCTGGTGCCGTCCTGAATCAATCGCAGCACTTTCGCACAATTATGTAATTCTCTTTCATTCATGACATCTTTTCCCTGATAATCATTCAATGTATCACGAAAGAAAAGCCACCCATCCTTTCCAACGACCACCTTGTCATTGGATGAGCTCTTAAACACTCCTGCTTTTATTTCAGCATCTGCCGTGATCATCTCCTGCCGGAATGCAAACCGGTCTGCCACATAATCTGTCATCTGCTGAAAGAAGGATACATTGACCTTTCCCTTTTCTATAAAGGAAGGAAAACTTTCATTATACTTTTTTTCAATGCTCAGATCAGCCTTATAGATACTCATTCCCACAAATGGTATAAGAAGCAGTATCATAAAAATCGTAATAAATATCTTCTTTTTCATTTTAGATCCAATCCCCCCCTATTATTAAAATCGAAAATAAATAAATGGATTATACGCTGCTGATGCAAGATTGCATAAACATAATACAAACAAAAGGATAACACCTGCATACCGCAGATTCTCCCATGCTTCGGGATGAGCCTCCCTGAATTTTTCCCGCCATACCGCAGTTTTGGCCGTCACCGGATAAGAGAACAAAATGCCGCCTGCCAGCAAAGCTGTCGTATAACCATCAAGTTTCTCCAGCAAAAAGCTTTTGGAAGTGATATCCCAGGAGAAATTGGAAAACATTGCCTGTATCATATGCCATCCATAGGCAGCAGTGTCTGCCCGAAACATTACAAATGCCACGATCGCTATGATCCATGTATAGATATTCCCTACCCATTTCCATTTACATTTACGGATCGGAAGAATGGTATCTTCCAAAACATTCATAATACCATGGATCATCCCCCAGATTACAAAGGTCCAGTTTGCACCATGCCAGATGCCTGTCAGGAAAAATACAATCAATTTATTTAATTCCGTGCGAAACTTTCCTATGCGGTTTCCTCCTAAGGGAATATACACATATTCCTTAAACCAGGATGATAATGAGATATGCCATCTTCTCCAGAATCCATGGATACTGTCAGCACTATAAGGATGATCAAAGTTCTCCTGAAAATGAAAACCAAACATGGATGCCATCCCAATAGCCATATCAGAATACCCGCTAAAGTCATAAAAGATCTGCAGGGCGTAGCACACAGCTCCCAGCCATGCTACTGCCATACTATAGTTTCCAATATCCAATGCAAATACCTGATCTGCCACTTTTCCAAAACCATTTGCAAAGACAAGCTTTTTAAACAGGCCTTTTACAAATCTGCATATACCATCTGTAATCTGATCCGCATCCAGCTTTCTTTCAGTTATCTGACGATCAATCTCATTCCACCGCACAATAGGTCCCGCTATGAGCTGTGGGAAAAATGAAATATAAAGCAGCACATTGATAAAGCTTTTCTGGCACGTGCCGCGGTCCCGATAGACATCGATCACATAAGACATTGCCTGAAATGTAAAAAATGATATTCCCACCGGCAGTGCTATAGCCGGCACCGGCAGTGCAGTGCCAAAGAGATGATTTACGTTTTCAACCGCAAAACCGGCATATTTAAATACACCAAGAACAGCAATATTACATATGACTGCTGTTGTAAGTATAGCCTTACGGGCTGCCTTTTTTTCTACATAAGCCAGCCATCTTCCAAAAGCATAATTACCCAAAGAAGAGAGGATCATGAGAAAAACATAAACCGGCTCTCCAAATGCATAAAAGATCAGACTTGCGATCATCAGAAAAATATTTTTGGCCCACAGCGGCCGAATCAACAGATTTCCAATAAAGACAATCGGAAAAAAAATAAACAAAAATATAGCGGAACTAAATACCATCCCTCTTACCCTATCCTTTCTCGCTGTATGTAATTCTATAAAAGGAAACAAAAAGAGTCCATGCGGACTCTTTCTGAATTAACCCGGTGTTCACCGGCTGCAGTGCAGCCCTGTGTCACTAATTCTATTTATTATGCGATTTTGCTCTTTGCAACCTCAACAAGTGATGCAAATCCCTCAGGATCAGAAATTGCCATCTCAGAAAGCATCTTTCTGTTGATGTCAATCTCAGCCAGCTTCAGGCCATACATGAACTTGCTGTATGAAAGACCATTCAATCTTGCTGCTGCATTGATACGAGCGATCCAAAGACGTCTGAACTGTCTCTTTCTCTCTTTTCTACCTGCAAAAGAGGAAGTAAGGGCTCTCATTACAGACTGCTTTGCTACTCTATACTGCTTAGATCTTGCTCCTCTATATCCCTTTGCAAGCTTTAAAACTCTATTATGTTTCTTCTTTGCATTTAATCCGCCTTTAATACGTGCCATTTGTCTTTCCTCCTTTTAATTATTTAGCATATGGTAAAATGCGCTTCATCATCTTAGCGTTTGTTGCATCTACCTCTACTGCTTTTCTCAGGTTTCTCTTTCTCTTTGTTGTCTTCTTATTAAGGATGTGGCTCTTATAAGCCTTCATCTTCATAAGCTTTCCTGTTCCTGTAGTTTTGAAACGCTTTGCAGCTGCGCGCTTTGTTTTCATTTTTGGCATGATATTTTCCTCCTTATTTACATGATATTTATAATCTGGCGTATCTGCCCCCGGCAGTACACCGCCTTGAAAGCTTTGCTCACCGAAAATCCGGTCAGCCAATCTTTACTGCCTTTTTTCTGATAAGAACATGACCATTGTACGACCTTCCATCTTTGGTGGCTTATCAACAACAGAAATGTCTTCCAGTTTTTCATAAAAGCTGTCCAGGATCTGCTTGCTATAATTGATATGTGCCAGCTCTCGTCCGCGGAAGCGAAGCGAAACCTTTACACGATCACCCTTACTCAGGAATTTTCTTGCCTGATTTGCCTTTGTATTCAGATCGTTCATGTCAATATTTGGAGACAAACGAATCTCCTTAACCTCCATGGTTCTCTGCTTTTTCTTGGCTTCCTTCTCTCGCCGGGCCTGCTCATAACGATACTTACCATAATCAATGATCTTACATACCGGTGGCTTTGCATTCGGTGCGATCTTTACCAGATCAAGATCTGCTTCCCTCGCAAGCTTCATGGCATCCCTTGCCGACATGATTCCCAACTGTTCCCCGTCCTCGCCGATCAAACGGATCTCTCTGTCCCTGATCTGCTCATTTACTGCTGTCCTGCTAATCGTCCTGCACCTCCATAAAAAAAAGTGGATAAGCAAAGCATTATCCACTGATCATATACAAAGTTCCTTTCGGACTAAATATCATTATTGAACCCGAGTCACGCTGCGTGCTAAGGTGAGAGTGGATTTCTCTGCTTTGTTGTCATATTATTGTCTATACAGAATCCGGCTGTCACTAGGCGAATTACTGCACAACAAATAAAAGGATACCATACTGTTTTTTATCTGTCAAGTATTTCATTCATTATTTCTTCACCAAAATCGCTTTTTTCCACGATTTCTTTGATATGAGTCATATAATCCTCTTTCGTTTCGGTATTATATTTAATCTGCTCCCGCAGCTTCTGCCTCCGTTGATTGAGATCATGACGGATTTCTACCATTTCCCTGTTATCTACAATGGCATACGTCTGTACAAGCCATACCTCTGTGTCCCTGACATCGTAGCTGTCCAGAAGACGCTGCAATGCATCATTGCTTTTGCTGAGCTGTTCGGTATTTTCCCGGAATCTTCTTTCATATTCCTTTGTCTTGCAATATTCTCCCCAGAGATTTTCAAACTGCTCTGCATTTTTCACACCAAACTTTTCCCGGTTATAATCAATAACACTTACATTATTTACATATTTGATCTTTGTTCGGTTTAAAAGTTCTACCGCTTTATTATATTTGCGTTCCGAAAGTGTCATCATTTCCCTGTTTTTATTGGACTCCATAATTATCACGGTCGCCGATACAGCTGCCAGTGCCAGCGTTGCGACATAAGGATATGTCATATTACTGTCCAGATTAAAGTACAGAAGTATAAATAACACAACAAGAGAGCCGATCAGCAGGGAAATCCCCTTGGCAATCCCCTTTAAGGCATTCTGTTTATCTGATATTTCCAGCTGTTCTTTTCGTAAACTCTTTTTCTCTTTTTCCAGATTCCTGATATCACTGTCGATCGCCTTTTGATACATTTCATTTTGATACATTTTCTTTATCTCATCAATGAGAATATCCTGATAACGGTCAAATCTGCGTACCTGTCGTTCTGTGATCGTCAATGTCCTGTTTTTATACTGATTTCTCTCCTGCAAAAGACGCTGGATCCTCTTGCATAATTCCATCAGGGATGTTCTGTCCTCTCCCGATATCCTGTCAATTTTCTGGATATCGGTAAGATATTCGGTCACTCCGGTATATTCTGCCTTAGCAATCTCTATCTGTCTCTCGCACTCTTTTACCGCCTCACAGCAGTCATGAATATATCTTTTCTGTTCTGCTTTGCCTTTCGGTATAATATGCTCAGCGGCCAGTTCCTCCTCCGATAGCGGCTCCGGAATATTTTCCGTCTCCTGTTGTGCAGAAGCTGCTCTTTCCTGCTGCTCTGATACCTCGGGAGCATCATCCGGTTTTTTTTCTTTTTTCTTCTTTTTCCAATTCCAAAATGCCATCTGTGGTACTCTCTTTCTATCTGCTATTAATTATGAAAGCATATTCTTACGGTATTCAGCTTTCCAGCCAAGTATCATCTCTGATGCCAGCTGATGATATGCCTCATCGGACTGCTCTTTCATCCTGCGGATACGGCGCACCATACGACATTCTTTATTGTCTGCACTTTGCCGCAATGCCTCTTCATACTGTGCATCCAGAAATGTAAGCTGTTCTGTTGTCACTCCCATTTCCTTTATCATTTTCTCATATTCCTCCTGCAGTCCTCCCAGCTTCAGGCAGTACAGACAGGATTCCAAAGCTTTCTGCATCTGGTCGTATTCATATGCTTTTTGAAATGCCCTTGACGCTCTCCTGTATTCTCCCATTCCCGCAGCTGCCACTCCCAGATTATAATAAACCTTCGCATACTCCTCTGACTCTGCATTAAGCATATCCGGACTTTTCAGTATCCGTTCATACTCCCGTCTCGCCTTTTCCAAACTTCCATTTTTCAGACAGGTATCCGCCTTTATCTTCTGCCTTCCTCTTAACGGCACATTCTGTGTCTGATCCATAATGACGATCAGCCTGTTGATCTCATCCTCCGTATAATAATCACAGCTGCAGCACAACGTCACCACAATATCCTTGAGATTATTATGATCCTCTCTCATCCGGTCCAGCTTATCCGCTGTCTCCTCCATACCCAGTTCATTCCGGATCCATTCAGCAAATTCTTTGTCAAAGACTTCTTCCTGCATTATATAGATATTGTTTCTAATATAATAACAAATCTCTTCTATAGAATACACTCTGGTTTTCGTCATCGGAAAACAATACGGTTTGTTTGCGATCCTTCCGGCACATAATATTAATTTTCCCATCAAATGCCCCCTCTCTCACCTCACAGACTCAGATAACGTTCCCATATGCGATTGCTGGATGAGTAATATTCTCCAAATCCATCATCCTTCAATGTAACAATGCAATGCGATGTGTCTGCAAACCGAAGCCGCAACGTAAACCGGGTCATCTTATTCATCCTATTTTCAAATCCTTCCAAAGAAAGCAGATGTACCGTTGTCTCTCTACGCAGTACATTTTGTACCGTAAGCTGAAGCTCTGATTCGTCATCCGGAATAAAATCCACACGGACATCCACCTCTCTCCAGGGTGTCCCCGCTTTTACCAGCTCCAGCTCCTGCTGCCTTGCATCCCGGTAAACCTTCAATGATATACTTGTATAGATCATTTCCTGATCCAGAAAAAGGAAATCCTTCAAAATTCCTTCTCCTGCAAACTCTCGGGCTGCCGCACATGCTCCTTTCGTAAAGAGATTATTTCCTCTGAATACACGACGCCCGCTGCACAACTGACTCAAGGCCGCATTAGCCCATTCCCCCTGAAATCCCTCTCCAGTCACATAGATCGTTGTTACCAGCTGTTTGTGCATTTGCGTATTAGCCAGATTGACAAATGCATATTCCATCTTAAAACTGCTGTCATGTTCCATCATGTCCCAGTTCAGACTCTGACTCAGATCGACACGTTTCACATCTACAATATACGGGATATTTCTCCGGTCAATATGTATCTGTGAATAAAACAGTCCTTCCCTTCCAAACTCAAACAGCCCCACATCATTCATCCACAATTCTTTTTTCTGGCTAAGTGCATAATACATATAGCTTTGCTGATGAAGCTGTATCACAAAACGCTCCTCCCCAATGCCCATCTCGCACAGAGCCCCTTTAATGGCATTGACTATATTATCCGTTTTTTGGGACACAGATACAACAAGTCTCCGGATCGTTTCACTCGGAAAATATTCTTTAAGACAGCTCAACAGTTTCACAAAATACCGCATAAGAACCATGACAGGATCGAGCTTCATGTCTCCTGCCTCTACGCAGTTTTTTTCATCAATCTGTTTTAAAATATCCCGGAACAGATAAACCTCTTCCCGTTCGGACGCCATCAATGCTTCTGTGCCAAACAGCCACTCTTTTTTCACCGGATGGTATGACAATACGGTCGGACATTCATATTCTCTTTCCCGCCCCAGCAGATGTCCCACCGAAATGATCTTATCTACATCCCGGCGATAACAGGAAATCTGTGAATGATCATTACACAGATCAACCCCTACAAGTAATTTTCTATCCTCGGTCATTCTTTCCTATGCCTCCATCATCCGGTTTCATCAAAAAATCTGCAATTGCCCGTTTCTCTGCATATTCCTGCATCAGATCCAGCAGTTCATCCTCTCCCTGCTGCTTCATCAGCATCTTGTTTAGCATCCTGTATCCATTGGCACTCTCTTGGGAATCTGTTGTATCCTTATATTTAAGGATTGCCTGTCCGGATTTCTTCTCTCTGCCACTTCTATCCTTTTCCAGGATTTCATATTCTACCTCTTCATCCTGAAATAATATAAATCCTCTGACACGGATCCCCTCAAACACATCTCTCATCGGATCTGTCACCGTCTGTTGCCTCTCTCCATCAACAATATATGTATACCGTATCCGCACATCATTGTCCGGATCAGCTGTATATTCCACATACTGCTCCTTTAACAGTTCATCCGGCAGAGACAATCTATCCTGAAACTCCTGATAAAACGGAAAGATTACATCCTTTTCATAAAGCTGATGCAGATTATAATCCACAAATACCGCTTCTCCTCCGCTCAACATTCCATGTCCTGACAGATATTTCAAAACAGCCAGAAGACAAGGCCTGTTTTCTTCCACCTGCACATGCTGGTAAAAGGATTCAAACAGTTCATCCGGAAGATTCTCCTTATGCACCAGATAACGATATGCCATTCTTTTCAGAAAAGCACGGATCAGCTTTTTATTATAGCCTTTTTCCTCATAATAATAAAATACAGGATACGCTTCCGGTATCATCTGCTCCGTAAATATTATCTGTGCCAGCAGACGTTCTGATAAAACCTGGATATCGACGCCAAATTCTCTGCATGCCACCCATATCTTTACCATCTCCGGAACTGTGCCTGAATAATAGTCACATAAATACATTAATAACGGTTTATCAAATTCTCCTGCCTGAAAAATATGCCATGCCAGCTTGATCAGTGTTTTATCCTCTCCGGCACAGGCAAACACATGCCCCGTAATTTTTAAAAGCTTCTTTGGGTCTATCTTATCCCATCCGTAAAGAAGCAGACCTTCCATAGCCTTTTCATATTTATGACGGACAGTGCAGTATTCTATGAATCTCTCCCGGTCTCTCGGAAGGATCTCCTCCCAGTCCATCCGTTCCAACTCTCTGTCCAGAATCTCTCCCTGAAAATTGTCAAAATAATATTGCATTTGTATTGCAAAGAGCTTTTTGCGGTAGCTGATTTCTAAGCCGGTTATGCCAAGAACCCGCCTTCGGAGTGCTGCCACATCCTCTCCGATCCGGTCTGCCCGGACAGCATGCTCATATAAATGAAGCAGCAACCTGATATTATCTCCTACATATTTCAGACATTTTTTTGCAAGGTGCTCCAGATGTACGATCTGATGCACCGTATATCTTATTGAGGATGAGTATCTGCGGCCTTCTCTGTCTGTCAAAAAAATCCGTGGATCATCCGTAAAGATTGAAACGATCGCTCTTCCCTTTAGAAATACCGCTTTTTCTTCTTGCATCAGCTCCTTGTGCTGTACTACCACGCCTGTGATCCTTTTGTCCTCACATCTGATCTCCCGGGCAAATATGACTGCCGGTAAAGCTGCTGCCATTTTCTCATCCAGAATTTCCTCACGCACAAACTCTTCATAAAGGACTGCAAGATCTTCATTGATCCTCTCCTGTAGCAGCTGTTCCAGCGCAAATCTCTCCATAGAGTCCCGATAGGTATCATAAACAGCTCTGTTTTGCTCCTTATGACGCACAATATATGCATACAGCATCGCTTTTTTACCGGCATTTAACTGATTATTATATGAAAAATATAATAATACCTTGTCCGGCAGTATCATGTCCGGCTTTTCTTCCAGTGCATACATATAATTTTCATACAGATCCGTTATTCTGAGATTGTGCTCAATCCCCAGCCGGTACCACTTTACATCCTCCTCACTGATCCTGCGTTCTCTCATAAGAAGCTGGCAGATCATGACGAGAAGATCATCCGATGGACGTTCCTCATACATAGCACACAGGTCACGAAGCATCACTCCCGAAAACCCCCTGCTTCTCCGGATCAAATACGCATACCTGAACTGCACCTCTTCGTCAAGTATCCTATTGACCAGTCCCCAGTGAAGTGCCTGCACTTTCGCCTCTGATAACTCTACCAGCATTTCCTGATTAGCATTATATAATCTGCAAAGCTCTAAATATAATAACGGACTGTGACATCCTGCGTCCAGCTGTTTCAGGATCTCCTGCTGCCTTTTTACCGATATCTGATAACTGTCATCTGTTTGCAGCAGAAACCACAGGATCTGCCACCGGTCATTTCCTGTTGTATAACACTCCCTGAGCTTTTCCACTGCTCCCACCCTCTGTGCTGCCTCCGGATTCCACAGATGCATCAGATAATAATAAGCACAATACACAACCGGTTCCTGTTGCTGCAAAGTCAGCAGATTGTCCTCCAGATGTGCCATTTCCAAATGAAACGTCTCTTCCTTATGCTGCTGTAATGCAAGATGTATACGGAAAAAACGTATAAACCATTCATATCTTTGTGGAGTGTCCTCTGCTTTGTCCAGACTGCAAACACCCTTTTCCACAGAAGAAATATAATCCTGACGTGCCATTTTCCCCGCCTGATAATACAGAAAACTCTTATAAATGTTTCGGATATTTTTCTGCTGCCCGATCCGCTCCCTGCGTTCCTGATCAGACATACAGTACTTTCTGGCGATCACCTTTATCTCTAATTTTTCTCTTGCACTGCTTATCGTAATTCTCGCAAAATTATGGCCGCTCGCCATATTATCCGGATTGATCACAAAAGGCAGTTCGTATGTATCGCCCACAAATTCCGTAGTTTTTATATACATCCTGTCAAACCGCACAAAGGCGGCATCCGATTTCACTTCATATTCCCCATATCCCCATGTATCTTTATGAAGGATTATTTTGTCAGCAAAGACCTTATCACATTCCGGATACTGAAGCTCCATTTTTTCTGCAGTAAGCTGCAAAGGTGTTTTCTGGTGGGAAGCCACTAAAAACTCCTCCATAGCCATCCCTTTATCATTTCCTTTCATCAGTCCCCGGTAACATTCCTGATAAGACTTCCTGTCACTCAGAAAAACCTTTTCAAAAGAAGGACTCTGAAAGATCCGGAGAGCCTCTGTATAGTGATTACGTGATAGCTCCGTAAACTGCTTAAGATCCCGAAGCTTTCCCATGGAAGTTTCACAGCCCGGTACGGAGACTGATGCTGTAAAAGGCAGCTTGTCAATACCACAATCTGATAGTATCTGTATTTCTCCGGTGATCACTTCTCCCGGTTGACAATATGTTCCGCGAAAGGCAAAATGAATCTCACTTTCTGTTCCCTGAAATGTCTCCCTTTCCAGGATCAAATTGGCACAATCTGTGCAGACAATTCCTTTCATGATACAGCCTTTGCTGTTTGAAATAAAGAAACTTCCCTGTGCAATTTCTCCGGCATCCACTGATATAGAGAGCCCGGAAGGAGCCAAAACCACCTCAGGCGTGTGATATTCAAATATTCCCTTTGCGTATCGATCTATCTTCTCTTTCATGCTGTCCCCCGTAATGTCTCTATATTTAACCACTCTCTGTTAAGAATCTCTCTTTTCCATCCTGATATCATAGATATTAAAATTATACCATTTATAAAGGTCCTATGTAAAGTAAAAAGCCCGTCAGATGGATATACCTCTGACGGAGCCTCTTTACCGGACTTTCTGTAGAAACATACTGCTGTAGAAAGCCTTTAATTAATAATCCAATACAATTTCTTCGGAAAATGCCGGATGTTTTCCATCCTTCTCGGAGATATTCGGAACGGTTCCCTCCGGGATCGGCCAATCTACCCCGATGGTTTCATCATTCCACATGATCCCCGCTTCCGAAGAAGGATCATAGAAATCTGTACACTTATATGCAAATTCCGCTGTATCGGAAAGTACATAAAATCCATGTGCAAATCCCTCAGGAATATAAAACATATTTTTCTTTTCTGCTGTTAATGTAACACCGAACCACTTACCATATGTCTTTGATCCGCGGCGTATATCCACAGCTACATCAAACACTTCTCCGCTCAATACGCGTACAAGCTTTCCCTGCGTATGATTCTTTTGATAATGAAGACCGCGAAGCACACCTTTCGTGGAACTTGACTGATTATCCTGAACAAAAACCATATCCAGTCCAGCCTCTTTAAAAGCATTGTAATTGTATGTTTCCATAAAATAACCACGATTATCGCCGAATACCTTTGGCTGGATCAGATAAAGACCCTCGATTCCGCCACATTTCTCAAATGTAAAATTTCCCATTTTCAATTCCATCCTTTACATATTTATTTTATCATGTCATGCCACTAAACAAGACAACAACACGAATAACACAATAATTTTTATTTCTGAAGTTTAACTTTTTTTCCAAACAGCTTTTTGTATTTTTTATACTTTGACTTCGGAACCTTGATCACTGCCTTTTTGTTGATTCCTTTGAGTGCATTTTTACCTACACTTTTAAGAACCTTCGATTTCACAGTTATCTTTCTGAGATTTCCATCCCCCATAAATGCTTTCTTGCCAATCGATACAATATTCTTTCCAATAGAAATCTCTTTCATATTTCTTTTATTCTTAAAAGCATTGTCAGCAATCGACTTCACCTTATATGAATATTTGCCTATCTTTACACTTTCCGGTACTGATATAGAAGTTTTATTCTTAATAGGAGAAAGATATCTCACTTCACCACCAATTATCCTATTATCTACAATTTTCCCCCGCTTTGTTATTTTAACACGTGCATTGTATTTTGCAAGTTTTTTTACAGTACCCTTATTTATGAGTTTAACCTTTTTAGTACCGGAGTTATTCGTATTTTTATTAGTAGTTGTTGGTTTCGTTTGCGATTTATCTTCCGTTTTATTTGATTCCTTCTTCTTCCATTTCGCATATACAGTTATATCTTGAGCATTTCCTGCTGTGATTCCGGAAATTTTTGACACAACATCAAAGTTAGAAGAAGTATACCATCCTTCAAATGTATATCCTGTTTTCGTCGGATCCTTAAAACTGATCGTATCTGCCGTTGTATAGGTGGACGGATTTGATGAATTATTTACCCCTCCATTTAAATTATATGTGATCGTAAATTTTCCATAGTTCATAGTTGCATATTGATAGTCATAGTTATTATATGTATATAATTCATGAGAAGCTCCGGCGACACGTGCAAGAACAGCAACCTTGCCACTGTCATCCACCCAGTCATCCTTCACATTTATCTTAAACATCTTTCCATTTCCCGGTTCAAGATTTGAAATATCCCTGTCGCCATACTCTTCTGATACATTATTTGCATTATACAGATTAAGTGATGCAGAATCCGTTCTATTTCCCTCATTCTTAACCTCAACAAGCATATATGGATATGCTCCGGAATCACACATCTGTGTTCTTATCACAAAATCACTATTTCCCAGATCCAATTGCGTCGTATTATTGTCTAATGTTTTTTCCTCTACTACTTCCGGCTCGTCATCATTTTCTTCATCATCCGTCTCTGTCTCTTCCGGAAGCGGAGAAGTCATGTCATCTTCTGACGGCTCCTTCTTTTCCGGAATGGATGCAACTATATCTGCCGAAAC
>JALFLW010000052.1 GCA_022774505.1 Lachnospiraceae bacterium | reverse complement strand
AAGGGTCTGAATACCCGGAGCTGTGTCTGGAAATTGCCTTCCGGGTGCATTCTTCTTTAGAAGCCAAAAATCATATTGAAAACCGTGCCACATCAGAAACAGTCTGGGCACAATTTATTTTCTGGTGTGCGAAGTTTGAGTCAATAAGACTTCTTTTAGACTAAAGAAGCCTGTATGCGGCAGATTTTATACATAAACATAAAATCTGCCGCATACAGGCTCTTTTGATCAGAATCAGCAATACAGGCTATGCGAATATATTCAATATTTACTGCTCATTACCCAAAATGATCTGAAGTAATGATTTATCCAGCATCAATGTACGATTCCATGGGTTCACGATAATCCCCATGATACTCTCTGTTTTCACTGCTTCACAAAATAACTGATGCATATCTGCAAGAAATGTGGACTTCACACTGCCACTCCCCTTCAGTTCCTCATCAAAACCGGTAAATACCGTCCACCAGCTATTCCCATCATCCGTCTGCACCGCCTGGATCTTAAGTGTTGTATCTCCTGCAGGCGGTTCTACCGCAATGATCAGCTGTCCTCCATCGCGCATTCTCTGTCTGATAACTGTCAATGTATGTGCCAGATGCTCCTGGGATACTTCTTTCTGCAGCCCGGCAATCGCAGCTTCAATCCTGTCATTTCCTAAAAGCCCCTGATCCATCTTGTTTTTATCATTCTCTTTCATATATTTCTCATCCATTTCCTCTTCCTATGATTTTTATAGCAATTCCTTATAGTAGGGACAGATAGCCATATAAGTCCCATCCTTCATCCGAAATCCACCGGGAATCGTTCCTAATTGATGAAATCCAAGCCTCTCATACAAATGACGTGCATGAATATTATTCTCAACAACTGCATTAAACTGCATCACCCGAAAACCAATATCGACCGCCTGTGTCAGACAATCAGATACAAGCTTCTCTCCTATATGTCTGCCACGGCACAATGAACTTACCGCATAACTGGCATTACATAAATGTCCACATCTTCCTATATTATTCGGATGTAAAATATAAAGTCCCAAAACCCTGTCATCTTCAACAGCTACCCCTGTATAACTCTGGGATGCAAAAAACTCTTTTCCTGTTTTCTCAGTAAGCATCTCCTCCTGAGGAAATGCAACGCCTTCCTCGACTACCTCATTCCAGATTTTGATCATAGATTCTAAATCTGCTTCCTGATATTTTCGTATTTTCATTTTTCTTTCTCCATGCTCCTCAGACTCTTTTCATATTATATCCTGCCGGATAAAAATGCAATATTATGCCACAAGATTTGTTATCCATACACCTTTCCTGACAAGAATATAACCAACGATCACCTTGATCATATCTGCCGACTGCACCAGTGCATAAACTGCTAATACCGGCAATGATGAATATCTGCATAAAGAAAACGCCAGTGTCACCGACACAACCCAGGTGAACACGCTGTCAAACAAAAACGTGATTACTGTCCTTCCTCCCGAACGCAGCGTGAAATATAAAACATTCAAAAATCCCTGTACCGGGAAAAATACTGCCGTGATAATAATAAACCACTGTCCTAAATATCGTACATATTCGGAAGTATCATATAATGCCGGAAAGGCTTTGGAGCAGCATACCAGCAGCACAGTCAGAATAAGACACAGTCCAGTCGTAAACCACCTGAGCTTCTTCGCAGAATGTTTTGCCTCTTCAAATCTCGATGCTCCCAGATTCTGTCCGATAATGATTCCCACCGCATTGCCCATAGCAATAAATACGACATTTAAAAGATTGCATATCGCATTGGATATATTCAACCCTGCAATAACCTGCAGTCCCTTCATGGAATAGCACTGTGTCAATGCAGCCATTCCCCCTGACCACATAAATTCATTCATAAAAATAGGAAATCCTTTTATAAGGATCACTCTTGCTTCTGTCATGGAAACCCGCAATGTCCTGTAAATCTTTTTCAAAAATTCATATTTTTGTATGCTTATATGCGTCCAGATAACTACGATCAACATCTCCGCAAAGCGTGCCATAACGGTGGCAATGGCTGCCCCTCGCACCTCAAGACGCGGAAAACCAAACTTTCCATATATCAACAGATAATTAAAGATAATATCCACAAACACAGAAGCGATACCTGCCACCATAGGTTTAACGCTCTCCCCCATCTCTCTCAGGCTTCCGGCATAGATCTGGGTAAATGCAAACGGCAGTAGACCGACCAACATAATATGAAGATAATCCAGTCCCTGTGCTCTCGTTGCAGCAGCGTCAAGTCCCTGTGATGATCCCTGCAGATACAGATTGATCAACCGCTCTCCGTTTGTCACAAATAGTATCATACCTGCTGCAATGATCACTGCCGTGATCCACAGCTTTAAGCGAAATACATTTTGAAATCCTTCTCTGTTTCCCTGCCCATAATACTGTGCACTATATATTCCCGGTCCGGAAAGTCCTCCGAAAACTGCCAGAAAAAACACAAAGATCAACTGCCCCACAATAGAAACAGCTGTCATACTTTCTGTTCCAAGGCTTCCCACCATCAAATTATCTACCAGACTGACCGCATTTGTAATCCCATTTTGGATCATCATCGGAACGGCTAATGTTAATGCCTTTTTATATACGGAACACTCCTTCATATCCATCATCCTCTCGTATTGTATTGATCACCCGCCTTTTCATATCTTCCTCATGGAAATACAGCCTGACCTGCATTTCTATGATTTAGACCTATGTAAAAAGTTTCGGATCGTACTAAGCGTTTCACAAGCATAGCACAATCATACCACGGAAGCAATAGCAATTTCTATGTTTCCTCTATATTACGAGTTTTTTCCTACACACAGAAAAAGTCCGATCATATCAATTGACATGATCGGACTATGATCTGCCGGAAGTTATCCGATACTTTATTTATATAGGAGAATTTTATATACACAGCATGAATT
This sequence comes from Lachnospiraceae bacterium, assembly GCA_022774505.1. Taxonomy (GTDB): domain Bacteria; phylum Bacillota; class Clostridia; order Lachnospirales; family Lachnospiraceae; genus Jutongia. Next base: position 9,586 of record JALFLW010000052.1, on the reverse strand, counting down.
ACTGAACTGCCTTAAATGCCTCAGAAAGATCTTCAATAATATCATCAATATGCTCTGTACCAATGGACAGACGAATTGTATTTGGCTTAATGCCCTGATCAAGAAGTTCTGCCTCGTTGCACTCGGAATGTGTTGTAGATGCCGGATGGATTGCAAGAGACTTAACATCGGCTACATTTGCAAGCAGAGAGAACAGCTCCAGCTGGTCAATAAAGTCCTGAGCCTTCTTGGCATCTCCCTTTATTTCAAAGGTAAATATTGAACCACCGCCATTTGGGAAATACTTTTTATAAAGCTTCTGCTGCTCCGGATCCTCCGATACAGAAGGATGATTTACCTTCTCAACAAGCGGCTGATCTTTTAAGAATTGAACAACCTTCAAAGCATTTTCTACATGACGCTCAACACGCAATGACAATGTCTCCAGCCCCTGCAGGAAAATAAACGCATGAACCGGTGAAAGTGTTGCTCCCATATCACGAAGAAGAATCGCACGTATATATGTTACAAACGCTGCCGGTGCGCAATCCTTTGCAAAGCTTACTCCATGATAAGATACATTCGGCTCTACAAGCCATGGATATTTATCACTGGATGTCCAGTCAAAGTTTCCGCTATCCACGATCACGCCACCAATTGTCGTACCATGGCCTCCGATAAACTTAGTTGCAGAATGGATAACAATATCAGCACCATACTCAATCGGGCGTACCAGATAAGGAGTTGCAAATGTATTATCAACGATCAGAGGAATATTATGAGAGTGTGCAATATTTGCAATCTTCTCAATGTCAACCACTTCAGAATTAGGATTTCCAAGTGTCTCAATCTCAATCGCTGTAGTATTTTCCTTAATTGCTGCTTCAATCCCATCATAGTCGAACGGATCAACAAATGTTGTCTCAATCCCATAATCCGGAAGCGTATGTGCTAACAGATTATATGTTCCACCATAGATATTCTTTGCTGCTACGATATGATCTCCTTTATGTGCCACTGCCTGAAATGCATAAGTAAGTGCTGCTGCTCCGCTTCCGACTGCCAGTGCTGCCACACCACCCTCAAGAGCGGCAATTCTCTGCTCAAAAGTGTCCTCTGTCGGGTTTGTCAATCTTCCGTAAATATTGCCGGCATCTCTGAGACCAAAACGATCTGCAGCATGCTGGCTATTATGAAATACATAAGAAGAGGTCAGATAAATCGGTACTGCTCTTGCATCTGTCACCGGATCTGCCTGTTCCTGTCCTACATGGAGCTGCTTTGTCTCGAATTTTAAAGCTCTCTCTGAATATGTTTTTTTGCTCATACTGTTATCCTCACTTTCTATGTTAATCTTCTCACTCCGGAATAGGTTTTGTTTTCCTATCGGTTTACTATGATTATTAAGATGTACCTATCATACATCCATATTCCTACTTTGTCAATAGGAATATGGATATTTTTTATTTTATTTCTGAGAACGTTTCATCAGGCAAACCAGATCCTCATATTTTTCAATCTCATTCACACGTCTGCGTAAAGCTGCAGACCCCGGATACCCTGCTGTATACCAGGCTACATGCTTACGCATCTCTCTCATTGCCATCCGTTCTCCTTTACATTCGATCAACATCCGTGCATGACGCAGAATCATCTCAACCATCTCTTCCTGTGACGGTTTTTCCTCCTCCTGCCCGGTTTCCAGATAATGTCGGATCTGATGAAAAAGCCACGGATTTCCCCGCACTCCCCGCGCAAGCATCAACGCGTCACAGCCCGTCTGCTCTAAACATGCTGCAGCATCCTTCGGAGTAAATATATCACCACTGGCGATCACCGGTACACAAACATTCTCCTTCACCTGACGGATAATATCCCAGTCCGCCGTCCCTCCGTAATACTGTTCTCTTGTGCGGCCATGTACTGCCAGTGCAGCGGCTCCGCAATCTTCCATACGTTTTGCGAATTCTACTGCATTACAGTCATTCATGCCAAAACCTTTTCGAAACTTTACCGTAACCGGTTTCCGGATTCTTCTGCTGACTGCCTTTACAATTTTCCCTGCCAATACAGGATCTTTCATCAAGGCAGAACCTTCCCCGTTGTTTACAACTTTCGGCACGGGACATCCCATATTAATATCCAGAATATCAAAATCTCTATGCTCAATCTGTACCGCCATGTCTGCCATCAGTTCCGGTTCCGAGCCAAACATCTGCAATGCCAGTGGCCGCTCCTGTTCCTTTGTCATCCAGAGAAGCTCCGTATTTTTATTTTTATAGTATATCCCCTTCGCACTGATCATCTCCGTATAGACCAGATCAGCCCCCTGCTCCTTGCATAACAAACGAAAAGGCAGGTCTGTCACTCCTGCCATTGGTCCCAACACAAGATTTCCCGGAATTTGTACATCTCCAATCTGAAATCCCTGCATATTCTCCTCCTATTATCTTTTCTGCTTTTCAAAAATAATCTGTAATCCCTTCAAGGTCAGGTCGCTGTCATAAATGTCTATTTCATCCGTATAATCAGATATCATCTTTCCCAGTCCACCGGTTGCTACCACCTTGATATTATCAAGACCTGATTCTTCTTTGATCTTATTAATTATATACTGGGACTGTCCTACCGTTCCCAAAAAAAGTCCTGCCTGCATGGCAGTGATCGTATCCTTTGCCACCACATACTCCGGACACTTGATCTCGATCTCCGGCAGATTTGCTGTATCATTCCACAATGCATTGGCTGATATTTTGACGCCCGGACTGATCACACCTCCCAAAAATGCCCCCTCTTTTGTAACAAGATCATACGTCGTAGCCGTTCCATAGTCCGCAACGATAATAGGACCTCCATACAATGTGTGAGCCGCTACTGCATCCACAATACGATCCGGACCCACTTCCTTAGGATTTGCTGTTTCAATGCGTATACCTGTCTTAATACCCGCACCTACAATGATCGGTTGACAATCCAGATATTTAATTATACCACTATTAAACGAATACATGATCTTAGGAACTACTGATGCAACGATCACCTGATCGATGGAATCCGCAGTAAACCCCTTTCTCTCCAATATATCACAGATCGTACTTCCATATTCATCCGATGTTCTGGATATTCTCACAGAAAAATGGAAACGGGTCACCATTTCATTTCCATCAAAAACACCAAAAGTTATATTTGTATTTCCCACATCTACAGCTAATAACATTGCTATTCCTCCATCTGAACATACTGTATCAACAGTATCTTTCATCCTAATTTAATAAGTCACTGATATCTTCCTTTAAGAAGAATGCCTTATAGTATAATTCTAAAGCCTCCAGAAGCTCCTGTTTTTCTCTCTGTATCTCCTTAATTTTCAATACACTTCCAATTTCATCAAAGAAATAATCATCCTCCTCAGATGTTACATGAAATAACAGATTTCCCTCTTCATCAAAACGAAGGGTCAGTATTCCTCCCACATCTGCCGTATAAAGTACACACATGATCTGTAATTCTTCCTGGATCGTCTCCGGAAGCTTTGCAAATTTTGGATTCAGATAATATTGTTTTTTATATGCATTTGCCACACTCAGGATCACCATGCCATCCACTTCCGGTGCCGGTTTTAAGATATCATCATCAAATAAATCATCCATTATTTTCTTCCTTTACCAGTTATTTTATATATATCCGTAAACTCCACGGACAGAAACTTCCCCGGAAACGACCTGTTTCATTCCCTCTTCCGTTTCCACTATCAATGCTCCTGCCGGCGTGATCCCCTTTGCAATTCCTCGCTGACACTTATCCGGATCTGCTTCCTCCGCCATACCATAAAGCACAAGCACCTCCCGGTCCCTATTTACCAGCATTTCATTATATTCATCCTGTAAGAGAGATAAATCCCCTGTCTGAAGATATCTCCCATAATATAAAGAAAATGCATTCATGACTTCTGCTATCAAAGCATTTCTATTTGTTTTCTTCCCGGTTTCTAAATAAATAGAAGTGGCTTTATCCGATAATTCCTTCGGAAATTCTCCGGTATTCGCATTAATACCAATCCCTGGCACAACATAATGAATATAATCCGGCTCAGAGCTTGTCTCTGTCAAAATACCACAGACCTTTTTGCCATTTACCACGACATCATTTGGCCATTTAATACCTGTTTCAAGGTGACAGCATTCTCTGATTCCACTTGCCACAGCCATCGCAGCCACCAGCGTAACACTTGCCGCCTGCTGCGGCTTTAATTCAGGTCGCAGGATCAGACTCATCCATATACCGATTCCCGGTTCTGAAGCCCAACCGCGCCCTCTTCTTCCTTTACCTGCTGTCTGTTCCTCCGCCACTACCAGTGTCCCTTCCGGTTCACCAAGCTCTGCCAGCTGTTTTGCCCTGGTATTTGTTGAGTCCACCTTTTCCAGACATTCCACTTTCTGACAGAGACCATCCTTTTCCAATCTGCTTTCAATATCCGCTCCAACCAGCCGGTCTGCTGAACCGGCTAAATGGTATCCCTTTTTAGGCTGTGATTCGATCTGATATCCTGCCTCTTTAAGCTGAGATATATTTTTCCACACTGCCTGCCTTGACACGCCCAGCTTCTCACATAATATCTGACCGGATATATAATCATCTCCTGCTTCCCGAAGCATTCGAAGTATTTCTTTCTTCACAAAGATCACTCCATATTATTTATTTTGTCGGTTCCAAAGTTGCCACCATAACTGCTTTGATCGTATGCATACGATTTTCTGCTTCATCAAATACAACAGATGCGTCTGATTCAAACACCTCGTCCGTAACCTCAAGCTCACTCATGCCAAACTTTTCATAAACCTGTCTGCCTATTCCTGTCTCCAGATCATGAAATGCCGGCAGGCAATGCATAAATATCGCCTGTGGCCCCGCATTCTCCATTACCTTCTTATTGATCTGATAAGGCGAAAGTGCTTTGATACGTTCTGCCCATACCTCTTCAGGCTCTCCCATGGAAACCCACACATCCGTATAAAGAACATCGGCTCCCTTTGTACCACTCTCCACATCCTCAGTCAATGTAACAGAACCACCTGACTCCTTCGCATACTCACGGCACTGTGCAACCAGCTCCTCATTCGGGAAATATTCTTTCGTTGTACATGCTACAAAATGCATTCCCATCTTGGCACAGGCAATCATTAATGAATTTCCCATATTATAACGGGCATCTCCCATATATACCAGTTTCACACCCTTTAATCTTCCTAAATGCTCCTGGATCGTCAACATATCTGCAAGCATCTGCGTCGGATGATACTCATTGGTCAATCCGTTCCACACCGGAACTCCCGCATATTCGGCCAGTTTCTCTACAATATCCTGCTCAAATCCACGATATTCAATACCGTCAAACATCCTTCCCAGCACACGTGCTGTATCTTTGATGCTTTCTTTTTTACCTATCTGGGAGCCCTGCGGATCCAGATAGGTTACCCCCATTCCCATATCATGAGCAGCCACCTCAAAGGAACATCTTGTTCTCGTACTGGTTTTTTCAAAAATCAGGGCAATATTTTTGCCAATATAATTGTTTACCGGAATCCCTTTTTTCTTCTTATCCTTTAATTCTGCCGATAATTCCAACAGATAGGAAATCTCCTCTGCTGAGAAATCCTTTAATGTGAGAAAATTTTTGCCAATCAAATTCATTTCTATTTACTTCCTTTCTACTATTTATCATTGCGAATAAAATCACAGGAAATGGAAAATTTCCTGCCAGCAGGAGCTGCACAGGAAATTTTTAATCTCTTTAAGAAAATATGCTTATTTATCTCCGGAAGATTTTGCAATTTCTGTCACGGAACTAACCATCCCTGCAAGTCCCTGTATCTCTGATGGAATAATGATCTTTGTTGCCTTTCCATCTGCTGCTTTCGCAAATGCCTCCAAGCTCTTGAGCTCAATGACTTCTTTCGATGCACAGGCCTCATTCAGCATACGGATACCATCCGCATTCGCCTTCTGCACTGCCAGTATCGCCTGTGCCTGACCTTCTGCTTCACGGATTGTTGCTTCTTTCTGCGCCTCCGCATGAAGGATAGCCGCCTGTTTCTCTGCCTCAGCCTCGAGAATCGCTGACTCCTTATGACCCTCTGCCACTGTAATCGCAGACTGCTTCTCCCCCTGTGCGATCAGAATTGCCTCTCTCTTCTCACGCTCCGCCTTCATCTGCTTCTCCATCGCCTCCTGGATCGGCTGCGGTGGAATGATATTTTTTAATTCGACACGATTTACTTTAATTCCCCATGGATCAGTCGCTGTGTCTAATGAAGATCTCATCTTTGTATTAATGATCTCTCTGGATGTCAGTGTCTCATCAAGATCAAGCTCTCCTATAATATTACGGAGTGTTGTCGCAGTCAGATTCTCAATTGCCATGATTGGATTCTCTACGCCATATGTGTAAAGCTTCGGATCTGTGATCTGGAAAAAGATCAGCGTATCGATCCGCATTGTTACATTATCTTTGGTAATAACTGGCTGTGGCGGAAAATCAAGCACCTGCTCCTTGAGGCTGACCTTTCTGGCGATACGGTCAATAAACGGTACTTTGAAATGAAGGCCCACATCCCATGTGCTCTGATAACCTCCCAGACGTTCAACAACATATGCTTTTGCCTGTGGCACAATGTGAATACAAGACACTGCGATCACTGCAACAATAATAAGTAAGATAATAAATGCAATTTCCATTTTTATAATTCCTTTCCTTTATAAATGTGCTTATTTACCTGTTCAAAATATACTTTTTGAAATATCCGGTCAAAAAACTATGTCTCCTCTGTCACAGAAGTAACGATAGCTTTCACTCCGCGTATCTCCTGAATCACTACCTTCTGACCGGCTGCGATCTTTTCGCTTTCATCAGCGGATCTCGCCATCCACTCCATGCCATCAACGATGATCTGTCCGGTCTCGTTAAAATTATCAATATCCTTTACTACCTTTCCCTCTTTCCCTATCATACTATTGACATTCGTTTTTATCCGGGAACTGTTCAGTCGTTTTTGCACAACCGGCCTGGTAAATATCAATAATACAAAGGAAACAACAAAGAACACAGCCAGCTGTATCCCTAGCGGCATTCCCAGCCACGCTGTGATAAATCCGATCAAAGCTCCGGATGCAAACCAGATGGTTGTCAGACCCAGCGTAATGATCTCAATGATCAGAAATACAACCAATGCGATCAGCCAGAAAAACATTTGATTTTGGTCCGTTTGAAATAACGACTGAAACATTGATTGAAGCTGGTACGTGAACATATCCGATAAAGCTTCCATACCCACACCTCCCTTGGTGTAACTTCTATTTGTATGAATATAGCATATTTCAAATCAAATATCAATATGCACTAAATCGTTTTTCTCCTCTGTCTGGCTGCTTCATAAAGTACAACTGCCGACGCCACCGCTGCATTGAGGGATTCTACACTTCCCATCATAGGAATATGTATCCTCCCGCTCAGACTTTCCTGTACCTCCCTGCTGATTCCATTGGCCTCATTGCCCACGACTACGGCTGACGGTTTTGTATAATCCGGCTCATCATAGGCCCTGCTTTCCTCCAAAAGCGTTCCATAGACGGCAATCCCCTTCTCTTTCATCTGCTCAATTGTCTCAGACAAATGAGCCACATACAAAAAAGGAACACGGAAAATAGCCCCCATCGTTGCACGGACCACCTTAGGATTAAAAAGATCGACGGTTCCCTTACTCATAATGACTCCGGCTGCCCCTGCCGCCTCCGCTGTCCTGATCATAGTCCCCAGATTTCCCGGATCCCTCAGATCATCCAGCACCAGATACAGCTTTGAAGTTTTTGAAAGAATCTCCTCCAGCGTATATGACGGCATGTCCACCATTCCCAAAATCCCCTGAGGCGTCACGGTATCTGCGATCTGGTCAAAAAGAACATCCGGCACCACATCAACACCTACACGTCTTTTATCATGGAAAAATTCTTTTGCGATCTCCTCCTCCGGTTTCTCCTGCCATCTGTCTCTCCACAGACTTTCCCGGATCAATACCTGCCGGAGCCTGCCAAACCGTGCCGCCTCCAGCACAAGCTTGATTCCCTCCGCCACAAACAATCCTTCCTTTTTACGATATCTGGCATTTTTCTGAAGCTTAACCATTTCCTTTAATTTTGCATTATTTTCACTTGTTATCATGATTTCCTCCACATTTATATGTTTCATTTATTATAAAAGGAGGGGGCAGAGAAATCAAATAATTTCTCTGCCCCTTGGCATATGTTATATGTTCTTGTAAGCAAAAATCATTGGCCTGATCTCTATAAAAGACCCGCACTTTCTTTCAGGGTCAATTCATCATGGTGGCATACAGCCCCTTTGGTGAATCCCTTTACACTGTGTTCCACTGCATATCCGCAGGCAGCCAGTCCGGATTGTATGATCTGACTCATCTTCTGCTCTGAAAATTGCAGTTTTGAACCATCCTCTAACTCAATCGTACAGGCATGACCACAGTCCACCGCACAATCCATAGAACAGGAGACCTTGTACATATTCTTTCTACTGATCGCACCTATCTCCTCAAGAGTATTGATCATGCGATACACAGTAGCAGAACCAATCTTACTGTCAAGCTTTGATGCCTTATAATATATTTCCTTGCAGCAGGAACAGTCCTCCTGCAGAATGATATCCAGGATCATCAAACGCTGTTTTGTAATACGACATCCCTGCTCTCTTAACTTTTGAATGATCAAATCCTTCTGCATCATTTAGAAAAACCTCCCGTATGGAAATCGCTCTTACGAGTGATTCATTCCTTCAATGTCGTATATGAAAATGAATTGCTTATCACTTACAACAGTTAGTATACGCTAACATTTATTAGATGTCAAGAACTTTTTTATTATCTTTTCTTGTTTTATTGTTTAAAAGGTGATATACTTATTTTATGTGAAATTTCATTCAGCATATAATTTAGCTGGAATGAAAAAATGGTATGGAGGAATATATTTATGGCAAATACCGAATCTGCCGAGAATTATCTTGAAACAATCCTGATTCTCAGCAAGCGACTGCCTGTGGTTCGTTCTGTTGATGTAGCAACGGAACTCGGCTTTAAGAAGTCAAGTGTCAGCATTGCAATGAAAAATCTTCGTCAAAAACAGCATATTACCGTAACTGACGCAGGATACATATATTTAACCGACTCCGGTCGTGAAATTGCAGAAATGATCTACGAAAGGCATCAACTAATATCCGGCTGGCTTATAAAGCTGGGTGTCCCGGAGGAAATCGCCACCGAGGATGCATGCCGCATGGAACACGTTATCAGCAAAGAAAGCTTTGATGCTCTGAAAAAGCATGTTTTCCACTCTTAGGAAAACATGCTTTTTTCTGATATCAGACTATGCCTATAACACAACGGGAAGATTTCCGCATTATACATTATAACTCAAACTTCGCACAACAAGAACTATGATATACCCAGACTGTTTCTGATGTTCTGGGGTATTGAATATGATTTTTGGCTTTTAAGGGTCTGAATACCCGGAGCTGTGTCTGGAAATTGCCTTGTCACTAACGGCT
>JALFLW010000015.1 GCA_022774505.1 Lachnospiraceae bacterium | reverse complement strand
AGTGACTTGGATATTCCGACAAAGCATAAAAATTTTCATTCATAAGCTGCCTCCGTTGACCGATTCGGTTAATGCGAGTATATACCCATTGACCGATTAACGGAAGACCTCATTTGATCATCACGTCAATGACTATCTGTTCATCATAACGTCTCTATTATCTCAACATAATATATATCTGTTTGATATAATTTGTAGATCTCATCCTCATATTTATCCGGAATGGCAATAGAAAGATATCTTACAAACCTCTCAACCTGCCTTAGCTTGCTTATAAAGCAAAATGCCTTTGATAAGCAATAACAGGAATGTTACGGTTATCGCATACGGTTCTCTCGCCATAGCTAAAAACAAGACAGCAATTATACTGAGTCCTACAGATATGAATGTAACCGCTTTTTTGTCCTTTTCAAATTTGAAATAGACCATTAGTATTTTCACGATTCCGGTAATCGTCAAGCTTATAAACAATGCCCAATAAATCTTAATTATAAAGGTATTATTACCTACATACCCAAAGAGATTTACTGAATAGATATATCCATTGACCAGCTTCGGATACAGTGGCAAAAATATCAGCATCAGCGAAAATAAGTCAACAAACCCTAATAACAAATCGCATACACTATTGAGATTTGATTTGTTTTCTTTTTCTGCTATGAAAATCAATTGTTCTCCAGATAACAAATCATCAATGGATACAGAGAAATATCTTGATATTTCCTTTAACGAATCTATGCTTGGATATCCTCTTCCAGACTCCCATTTTGAAATAGCGGTTCTGGAAACAAATAATGCCCCGGCTAATTCTTCCTGTGTCAAACCTCGACTTTTTCTTAATTCCTGAAGTTTTTCATGAAATTCCAAAACCTCCACCCCTTGCTCGTTTTATTTATTCTTTATTGACAGTATAACCGCTCCCTGATAAATAGAAAATAATCCAATGCTTAACAATACGCCACCTACAATATCCGTGAGCCAATGTACTCCCGAAATCAATCTGCCAATAACCATGAATGCCGAAAAAGCGATTGTTACAATCGTTATCACTTTTTTGACTGCAATGCTTGACAGCCTGCGCTGAGTCTGTTCGATCAAAGTCGGCATCACACACAATACCAATAGTGTAGTTGATGATGGATAAGATGCCTCCATTACTCCGTTAATTAAAATAGGTCTGTAATTGATTGGAATCATCTCAAAAAATATATATGCCAGGATCACGACAATATAATAAATACCCAGAATAATGATATCCGGATCCACCTTGAAAAGACTTCTTTTCTTAATCAACTGAACTAGTCCCACACCTGCAAAGATCAGGCATACTACGACAGGCACCAGCCCCATCCAATCAGTAATCGAATAAATCATCATGTGTACGCCTGTGAAGCGGTGAAACCAGCAATTGAGTGTTGCAAATCCAATATTCGTTCCGTTTTGACCATGAGGCTGCACATCTACCATCTGGATCAAAACTGTCCATAATACAAAAGTTGCAATGAATATTCCTCCAAATAGTAAATTCTTCATTCCGTTCTTTTTCATCATTCTACGTCCTTTCTATATGGGTTTGTCTTTTCGACACATTCACCTTATCAAAAAACATAAAATGATGATAGAATCGCTCGGTCACATACGTGATACGATTCGTATCATACCCGTAAATGCTTGTTTTTTCAGTATTTCCTTCTGATTATCTATCCCTGCAAATCCGGATTTATCTTTTAGCATTCTATCATGTTCTATTCTGAAATTCCACTCTTACATTTACAAAGAGTCGCCTTTCGGCAGCCCTCTTAACTTATATATAAACGATCTCTTTCAGTACAATTTTTTCAGCACTTGTTCTGATATTATTCATCAACCCGACCCACTTCATCTGATCCCGTATCTTCAATGTTTCTGTCACACTCTGTTCTTCTGCCATCTGCTTCATTAACATTTCGACCTGCTCTCTTGCATCCCGATCAATCTGATTCAGATGTTCAGTCAGCTTTCCAGTCAATAACAGGCACTGATATCTTGCTGGTCTATACTCTTTCAGATATTGTTTCCGCAACATTCCATATTTCCCATATGTCGGTTCTTCCTCATTCAGCACCAGACCCGGCAAATAGTAATCTCCATGCAAGGTATAGCTTAATCCGTTCTTTTCATCATAAATGTGTTTTTTCATGCACTTATATCTCCATTCCTCTGTTCTTTGTTTTATTTTTCTTACGCTGCTGATTCTCCATCTCGCTCTTTTTCGCACCCCATGCTAATCTTTCGTAAATGCTTCCTTTTGGCATTTGTTCCATCCGTCGTTTTTCTTCCAGTGCTTTCTGATTATGAATATCCTGCAGTACCGCAGCCTCCACAGTGTCTATTCCCATGACACGCACAACACGATCATATCTATCAGAAACACTTTGCAACATATTCTTTTCTTCTAATAATTTCTGATTGTCTTTACGCATATCATCCAACTCTTTCTGAACACTGTTATATGCCTGTTTTGTCTTCTGGTATTTATTTTTCCATTTCTCCACTTCTTTCGTAAGTTCTTTTACCTGGGCAGCCATTGCAGCAATCTTATTCTTCATTTGAATAAATAATGGTTTAACTTTTTTATCCCGATAGGTTCCTGCACGTTCCAATGCTCCTGCTTCCGGTAGAAGCGTTTTAACCGTCCCATATTCTTTTATTTCCTTACTGACATTATCTATGATCGGCTGTAACTGCTCCCGACGTTCTTCTAGGCTTTTTAATTCTATTTCTGCTTTCTCTGCCCGCTTTTCTGCAGCTTCTTTATCCCTGACCGCCTGTTCCTTATCTTCTTTCAAAAGCTGAATATCTGCCTTGGATTCTGCAATCTGTGCAGTCAGTCCCTCATTCTCTGCTGTCAGATACTCTTTTTCCTGCTCCAGAGCCTGAACTTCCTTCTTTCGTTCTTTTTTCTTGAAATTATAAACATCCAGATGTTCCTCATGGGTACCTTTCTGTTCCCATTCAATCCCATACTGCTTTGCAATATCTGCCAGCACTTCTTTTTCGTGGTTTATCCACTGATTTAATTCTGTGTCATGTTTATTTCCACCTTGAAATCCCAAACTTTTTAATGCCTGCTTCAGTGAAACTCTGATATCCATCCCTTTTCCTTTCCAACCAGTCACATAGGGAACAAAATCAATATGCAGATGTGGTGTAGCTTCATCCTGATGAAGATAACAGCAAAATACCCGGAGAGTTGGATTCCTTTTCTGAAAATCCTGCATATATTCATTCAACACCTTCACTGCCAGTTCTCCTTCTACTGTCCCTACAGCCATGTCTTCACAATTTCCAATCTGGAAAATGACCTCATGGAATAGTTTTTCCTGTTTTCCCTGCCGGATTTTTTCATAATAATTTGTAATCTGACGGTCTTTTCTTTTCCCCACATTGTATCGCTCCACAGAATCATCAAACAACTCTTTATAAACATCTTTCAGATTTTCATTCTGGTAACAAATATTCAAGTGTACTCTGTCCGGATCTACATTTTCTGCTATGAAATCCCTTCTGTTATGAGCCAGAGAACCAGCTCCGATCATACCGCTAATTGTTCTTTTCATGGTCATGCTTCTCACCTCCCCTTCTGAAACCAGTGCCAGACATGGCACATAAATTTGTATCTTCGCCAGTTATGGCGATAAAAAGAACTCTTCGCCGGATACGGCGGTTTTGTTACTTTTGTCAAAAGTAACGCAAAAGCACTTTCGACAGCCGTACCGTCCATCAAAAGTCCCCTTGCGCCCTGCCGGGGGCAAGACGTCCGGGGACGTCTGTTATGCACCGACCGAATCGGAGCGAAGACCTATTCCTCCCGTTGGTCGGTTTACTCCTGCGTTACTTGTATGACTGACTTATCCCGTTATTCTCGCCCGGACATATTCCAAATCTCCGCAGTATGGTGTCCCCACCAGATACCATTCCCTTGCCGGATTCATTTCCATTCTGGTCTTGACCCACTGATCGTCAACCAGCACTTCCAGCCCTTCTCCGCAGTGAAATCCTGTGTCAATCCATAAATCTGATGATAATAAACCGTATCTTCCGTTATTGCTGTTATAACCTAATCTTCCTTCTCTCATTGTGTCACTCTCCCTTCATTTATCGTTTTCCATAGGGAGCCCCGTTTCAGGGCATCCTTCACAGCCATCAAACCACCAACGCACTGTCGTTTTATCCACAACCTTCCGTCTTGCATCTTACCAGCTTTCTCCTTGTCTGCTATCTACAGGTGCGTGACACGCTCCTGTCATAGGACAGACAACAAGAACTGCTACCATCGAAAGCTTTCCGGTATTCCCCGCCTGTCCAGATATTCCTGACGGGACTTTTCCCGTTCTTCCTCTGTCGGAGCAGTTTTCGACTGTGTATATAACTGCCGGTTTGCCATACGCTCCACTTTCTCCATAAGCCCTTTGCAAATTTCCTCCGAACAGCTTTGATCTTCCATCAAATGATAGGAAACCAGCTGTCTAAACAAGGCAAATGGTATCTGTACATTTTTTATTTCCATGTTGTCTCCTTTCAAGGTGGCAAGATGCCCTGTTCTTAAGAAATAGTCATCTTGCCATCTTCCTTTTATTCTGGAAGCATCCAGAACCATTGATTTCCACGTTTCACCGAATCAATCTCCAGTTCCAGTTTTGCGTTCCGTAGGGTTTTCTTCTTAATTCCTCGTTTTTCCGCTTCTTCTTCAATCTTTTTCTGTGCCATGCCACCATCAGCCAATATTTCCAACAGAAACTCCTTTGCCTTCCGGCTTTTCTGACCTCTGCTGTCACCACTGAGCAGATCATCCGCACTAATGTCGTATTCCCCGATCCACTCGAATCCAGTATCCTTATCTAATCGGAATGCAATTGATTTCCCTTCCGGTGCAAGGGAACTTTTCACATGGCATACCACACGGATTTCCGGTTCATCTTTAATCCGCCCAACAATCAGCACACTTCTGGCTGCCGCCTGAAAATCAATCGAACCCAATCCACGGTAAGAAGATTTTCCGTTACTGTTTTTGTTCATATGCCCGATCAGAATGA
>JALFLW010000124.1 GCA_022774505.1 Lachnospiraceae bacterium | reverse complement strand
GTAAGTAGATATAAGAGAGCTAACAATGATTATAAAGATTTATGATGAGATAAAGTCATCAGTTGTGTTACATTCTATTGGCATGTAGGCAGTTCGAGAGGGCTGCCTATTTTTTTGCGCAAATTTTTCTATCAGTACCAGCAACTTACCTTCGGGGTTCTCTTTATTAAGTACCTGCATTGATATACTTGAATTGTTCGTAAGGGACAACCACTTGCAAGTGATACAAGAAGATTTAGTCGTGTGATACAGGATCCATATTACATGACGGCAGATAGAATCAGGAGGAAACAGACAATGACGAATGATAGTAGAAGATTTGGATTTACCTATGGTTATGACGATGCTGTTACTGCAGCTATGCAGGAAAGAACATATCAATGGATGGATATTGTATTTGTGGACTTTGGTGAGATCAGTGGTGATTGCCTGCTTAGAAAATCCAGACCGGCAATTGTGTTGAGTGGAACAGAATACAATGAGAGTTCCCCAATTCTTACCGTTGCGCCGATGACAAGAAGTCTGAAGGGGCTTGATAGTAAGTATCATGTTTTTATTGACCGGGAGGATTGCAACAATGAGCTGAATACATCAGGAATGTGTATGCTGGAGCATTGTCAGGCAATCGACAGACGGCAGATCAAACATAAGATGGG
Organism: Lachnospiraceae bacterium; assembly: GCA_022774505.1. Classification (GTDB taxonomy): domain Bacteria; phylum Bacillota; class Clostridia; order Lachnospirales; family Lachnospiraceae; genus Jutongia. Next base: position 3,903 of record JALFLW010000124.1, on the reverse strand, counting down.
ACATGTTTATGATGAACGGCTACAGCAGAAGATCTGTAATGGATTGGCATTTCATTTACAGCTTATGGACGATGTGGAAGGGGTGTGAAGATCATGTTTCAGTATGATGGATTAGTGGTAGGACAGAGGATTCGTAATCTGCGTGTTGAAGCAGGATATGAATTGGGTGAGTTCAGTGATGAACTTGGCAAGTCGGAATCCCATATCAAGCAGGTAGAATTAGGGAGCCGCAAGATTTCATTGGATCTGTTGATTTCCTTGATGGAGGTTCTCCATGTCGATGCAAACAGTATCTTAGGGGAGAGTTCTGATCATAAGGACAATTCGATTGATGCCAAATTGCAGGAGTTGCCGGAACCACAGAGACAATATTTTACGACAATGTTTTTGACAATGCTGGCAAATTATCCGGCTGCAGCATAAGGAGGTACAAGCTATGAGTAAGAAGAATAAGAAATTGATGTGTGCTGTTTATTTATCTGTAGATGCTCCAGACAAGGAGATTCAGGACAAAGAGGAAAAACAGTTTCGGTATATTAAGGACTATTGCAAGGGCAATGGTTTGAAGATAGTGAAGTCGTATCATCGGGCAGGGCTTTCCAGATGCGAGATGCAGAAGCATTTTGTGGAGCTGGCGAGACAGATTGAGGTCGGTGAACTGCAGGCAGTTGTCATTGCAAATTCACGATATATTTCATGCGGTGTGTATGATCTGTATATGAAAGTAGGTCGGATTGCGGCAGCAGGTGGAAAAGTATATTCCGTAGATGAAGGTTTGTTGGAGTTGCCAATACTGTAAAAGGTGGCATGAAAATAGATGGATAGCTGCTCCCAGTGTGAGGGAGCAGCGGAAAGGAGCGATTTATGAACATTATGAGAGGGAATGTGATCTATGCGGATCTGGGACAGCATCCCAATGAATGTGATTCCAGACAATCCGGTGTCAGACCTTGCGTGGTTGTCAGTAATCCGAAAAGCAGAATTTTAAATGTTTGTCCATGCTCGACCAGAACAGACAAGAAGTATAATCCGGTACATGTAGAAATTTTAGCGGAGGATATCAAAGGGTACCCAATGAAGAAATCCGTGGTAATGATCGAGCAGATCGTACCGATTGACCGTAGACTGGTAAAGAGCAAGATCGGATATATTTGTAATAAGGAAGTAATGAGTGCGATTGATGCGGCAATCTGCATTCAGATGGGAATTAAGGAGGAAGCATATGGCGGTAAAGAATAACAGAGAGGGAGCAAAGCCTGCAAAGATAAAAAAGCGTTTTGTCAGATACCGTGAAGGTGCAGAACTTTACAGTATGAGTGAAAGAAAGTTTATGGATCTGGCAAAAGATGCACAGGCAACCTATAAGATCAATCAGGTGGTTTTAGTGAACTGTGATATTTTAGATGAATATTTGGAGTCATTCCGGATTACCGATTGACGGAAGTAATGGATATAGAATTGACAGGAAAGATTTTTTTATGCAAATGTCAGAAAATGCTTGCAAACATATGTTCGATGCTGTATACTGTAGTTAGATTGAATAACAAAAGTGATTTTTTCAATCATTGGATACAAATTTAGGAGCAAGCAGGATATTTGTATTTAAGATTCTTTCCTATTTTTATGTAGATAGGAAGGAAGTGGATGCTATGGCAGGACGGAAGGATAGCAGAGGCAGAATCCTTAAACAAGGGGAATGCCAGAGAAAGGATGGTCGATATTCATACGCATATACAGATCCATTTGGTAAGAGGCGTTATATCTATGCGAATGATCTGATGAAGCTGCGGTCAAGAGAGCAGCAGCTTCAAAAGGATCAATTAGATGGATTGGATATTTATACCGCGGGAAAGGCTACAGTAAATTATGTTTTCGACAGGTATCTTTCGATGAAATCAGAGCTGAGATCCTCTACATATACCAGTTATGTGTATATGTATGATCGCTATGTGAGAGATACATTCGGGAAAAAGCTGGTGGCAGAAGTGAAGTATTCAGATGTTATGTTTTTTTATGAGCGTTTGATGCAAAACTATAAATTGCAGGTAGGAACAGTGGATAAGATTCATACTCTTATTCATCCGATCTTCAAACTGGCAGTCCGTGACAGTATTATTCGTATCAATCCCGCAGATGGCTGTATGGCAGAGATCAAAAAGAAAAGCACTACAGGTGCAAACAAAAGAAAAGCTTTAACAATACCACAGCAGAAAGCGTTTATTGATTACACGCAGCATAGTGAAGTCTATTATAGATGGGCTCCATTATTTACGGTGTTGCTGGGAACCGGATGCAGAGTTGGTGAGATTATTGGTTTGCGTTGGGAAGATGTTGACTTTGCAGAACGCACGATCAATATTAACCATAGTGTTTCGTACAGAGCCGATGCAAAAGATGATTTCAGATGTTCGTATTCTGTATCTAAGCCTAAGACGGAGGCGGGGATTCGGAATGTACCTATGTTGGATGCAGTCTATGAGGCATTGCAGGATGAAAAGCGATACCAGAAGATTGAAGGCAGTAATGAAATGACGATTGACGGAATGAGTGGATTTATCTTTCGAAATCGTTATGGAGCTGTTCATAATCCGCAGGGAATCAATAAGGCGATCAAGCGGGTATCAGATGCATACAATGCTGAGGAGATTATTAAAGCGAAGAAAGAAAAGAGAGAACCGATACTGATTCCTCATTTTACCTGTCACCATATGCGGCATACATTTTGCACAAGATTGTGTGAGCAGGAGCCAAATGTGAAAGTGATTCAGGAGATTATGGGGCATAAGAACATTCAGACAACACTGGATATTTATGCTGATGCTACGGAAGAAGCCAAGAAGGAGTCGATGGTTCGGTTATCAGAAAAACTAGATGTATTTTAATATGTGTGAGCTAGGTTGCAGTTTTGATGGTGTTATGCTATATTGTAATGGTAACCGAAAATGAATTTTAAGTTGTCATATTTCTATAGTATAGTTTTGACACCAGAATATGTAAATGACATCACTTTGACATCTTTTTTGATGTGATAGATGCAGTTGTAGGCGGTTATATGCATTATTGAAGAGTTGACAATATAATATGCAGATAATTGACTACAGAGGAATTATTTACGCTATGCTTGTATAATCAGGAAGGCTGGTTCTGGTCTTCCCGACGATGAAAAGTCTATAATTTCGTCGCTCCTTGTCATTCCTTGTCACGCTTCGTCACACTACGGACAAGTATGGACAACGGCATGTAGACGCAAAAAGTCGCGTTTTCTGAGCCGAAAAGTGAGGCCTCTTGAAGCCTCATGTAAGAGTGGAAAAATGCTTCGTGCATCGTCACGGAACGTGGTGTAGAGCACGGATTTGGCTGAAACTAAACAGGTAAATTATCCAGAGGACAGCTTTTGGATGGTTTCACAGGCACTTACTTTAGAGAAATCTAGAGTAGGTGCCTTTTTTCGTGCTTGGGGCAACTTGTAAACATTTTTCATTCGAAAGGAGGCTCATGATCGTGGCAAAGAGATCAAAGGAAGAGCGGGAAGAAGAAAGAAAAAAGGAGCTTCTTCGGACATTAAGAAGAGGACCGGATCTTGACCGGTATATTGATGAACGGAAGCGGACTTTTGTTTCCTATGCCCAGGGAGCACGGATGTATTCCATGAACTATTACTCATTCGTGAAACTGGCAAAAGAAGCGGAGGCGAATATCCGTATTAAGAAGAACGTGGTTATTGATCTGGAATTGATCGAAAGGTATCTGGAAAACAATTGCGAAGGCGCGGAAGGAGAAATGTGATATGGAAAGAGGAAGATCAAAAGATCCCGGTAAACAGGAGAGACTGGATAATTACAAGGCTCAGTTCAAAAATGGCAAGAAGAAATGGGTCAGATACGATGAGGGCGCGATCCTTTA
>JALFLW010000119.1 GCA_022774505.1 Lachnospiraceae bacterium | reverse complement strand
GATCTGCTGTGGTCTGTTATTTGCCTGTGCCAGCATGGATGTCGCTGCCTGAGAAAGCACCTCATACTGTGTATACTTTGTCATTTCATCCGCCATGTCCGTATCACTGATCCTTGACATAGCCTCCGTAATATTCTGACTACTCAGATTCAGACTGGACGTAGTAGATTCCAGACGATTCTGATAAGAACCAAGTGTTGATCTGGCTCCCGATATTTTCTTGATCGCACGGTCCATAGAGTTCAATGCATTTTCTGAGTTGTACTGTGTACAAAGATTGATCGAATCATGTCCGTCAGAGTCTCTCAGTCCCAAGTTCAGACATGACACCTCAGGGAAATTCATGTCAAGAGTCTGTGCCTCATTTGCCCCGATCTGTATTGTCATATATCCCGCATCAAATACACGAAGCTCGGCATCTCCCACCTTATTTGCCTCGATCTGCATTTCAAAACCTTCATTGTCCCGGATCGTGATCAGTTTTCCATCCCCTGAATAAGTAGCCGTATCCTTGAAGCCATCCCCCAGGGTAATCTTTGCATCCTCGCCCTTCGCCACAGAAGTTCCTGCCGCTTCCGATGTATATTCTATCCTTTCCAGACTTCCCACGGATCTTGTAGTAAATTTTACTGCTCCCCCTGTAGTTTCCATATCGATGTTCATGACATCACAGACCTCCTGCAGACGTTCTTTTACATCTGCCTCACTCATGGATGCTCCAAAGGTGACGGTTGTCTTGTTGAGGCTGATAGAGCACGGTGCTGTCGGCAGATCAATGGTAAGCTGAGCCGGTTTTGCGATCTTATCTACCGTGACTTTATAATTTCCTTTTTCCACATCCATGGATGTGTATACCGATTTAATATCCACATTACTGCTGGCAAAGGTTCTGGCAGCGGAACCATCTAACAACGGTGTACCGTTAAACTCTGTCGTGGCAGTAATCCTGTCCACCTCATCCAGAAGCTGATCCACCTCTTTCTGCACCGCCTGACGATCTTCTAAAGCATATGTATCATTTGATGTCTGTACCGCCAGTTCCCGGACACGCTGAAGGATCGTTTCAATCTCTCCCATAGCTCCTTCCGCTGTTTCTATAATAGACTGGCCATCCTGTGAATTTCTTGATGACTGATCAAGTGCACGTATCTGAGCCCTCATCTTGTTTGAAATCGCCATCCCTGCCGAATCATCAGCGGCCTGATTGATCTTGTAGCCGGAACTGAGTCTTTCCAGACTGGCAGACATTTTTGATTCTGTTCTTTTCAGATTGACATTTGCCATCTGTGCTGAAATATTATGATTAATTCTCATATCTTACCTCTTTCCGTGTCCTTCAGACACTCTCGTTGCTTATATTATGTATCACATATTTTACAATGTATTTTGCTGCACGGTACAACGCTGCAGACGGAATCTTCTCTCCGGCTCCGGCCGGCATTGCATCCACCCTTGAACGATGATCCATACTGTAGGATATATTCCTGACCAAAAATCCCTCCTGCTCTAACGATTGTTCCAACTCCGTGCTGCTTCCGGATAAGCTGTCATATCTCTCCCTGTCCCCACAAAGGATCAGTCCTTTCATTTCATTGCGTCTTACCCGAAACTCAGCGGATACTTCTTCCATATATATCTGAACCCTTCCGCCTTCATCCTCACCACGGATCAGTGTCACATTCATTGTTGTGACCCCCTCATCCATCTCAACCGGAATATCATAGCTATACCTTCTGGCTCTGCTACCCTGAAATATCATCCCATTCCGAAGCTGTCCCAGATTTCTGAGCTCATCACTTGAAACAGAAGGTTCCTCATATTCCTGCTCCAACAGCTTTCCCATGATATTTTCCAGATCCTGAAGATGCTGTCCGAAAGTCTCACTGTCTCCCAGATCATCTGCCAGCGATACCATGGACTGATGCAATTCTTCTCTTTTCTCTTCTGAAAAGCGACGGCTTCTTTTATCAATTTCATGATATATATCAAAATTTCCATTGATCATCTGCTCTGCCGCCTGAATATTAGAGATAGTATCCGGAAGCCCCATCTGTTCCAAATATCGTACACTCTCCTCACTTTGTTCCATCGTATTTCTCAGATTCTGTGCCAGTTCATCATAAAGCTGTTGTTCTGTTTCCTTATTGCCTTCTGCCTGTCTGAGTTTTTCATAAAATCTTTCCAGTGAATTTTCCAGCAGTTTTTCCATATCACCATCACTCATCTGATGAATACCGGCAGGTGTCATTTCATGGAGCGTCTGCCGTACCAGGCTTTCATAATACCTTTTTGAATCCTCTGTCTGCGATGAAATATTTTGAGACTGCTGCCTCTCACTGTCATCTTGCGACGGAGATTGTTCTGCTCCCTCATCCTGATCTTTTCCTGCAAATCCGCTCTCAATCTGATCCGATATATTTTTTGCACTGTACCTTAAATCGGTCAGACCTCCAAACTGATCATCGATTTTCGTATCCATTCCTTTACGTTTTTCCGTTCGTGCCGCAGTCAGAAGATTTCTCAATGTCATATCCCATCCGGCATCCATCACTCTTCCGATCACCGCTCCATCAGATTTTTCCACCTGGTCCAGCAAACGATACACACCGATATATCCTTCTCTTTCCTGTTCCGATATATCCTTTTCCTGTTCCAGCCGCCACAGGTATCTGCTATATCTTTCTTCATCCGAAATCTCCTGATCAGATGACAGTCGAAGCAGTTTCTCATCCAGTTCATCCAATGGCATATCCAAAGGATTATCTCCCTCCCGGATCATTCTCATAACGACCCCCGGCTTCATATGGTCTAATATATCATTTACCTGATTATCTAATTTTTTGATCTGCTGAATGTTCTGTCCGGTGATCTCTATATTATTATATCCCAAAATACGGACAGCTCTCTGATTCGCCTCCGTAGCTTCCATTCCGGCTTCATCCAATATTTCCGGAATATTTTGAAACGCCTTCTGGATCGAATCACCCAGATCCGTCCTCACCCGGGTCCCCACGGCTTCATAATCTGCCTGATACTGCTTAGCCTGTGCCGTTGCACTGACTGCTGCCCTGTGAAGCACATTCATTGTCAGCAGACTGTACTGTCTGACCGTTCCCAGAAATGCTGCAGGTGCCCGTCTGATATCCGATGTTTTTGAAAGAGTTTCCTGTACTCTGTCCATCTGGGAAATGCTTAAATCCGCCTCCGGCATGAGTTCTCTGAAATAGTCCTGCTCCTGCCTTCTTAATTCTTCTACCAGTTCCTGTAGTGGCGTAAGCTCTATTTTTATGCCTTTTTGTTCCATCTTCAATGCAGAAGAAATCGTCATGCGAAGACGTAATTCCTCCAATTGCCGCTTTACGACAACTACCTGTGAAGTTTCCGTATCTTCTTGCCGGTCCTGTGATGCCGCGTCATCTTCCTGTCCTGCCTCAGCACTTTTAAGTTTCTGCAGTGTAATTTCATCCTGTCCATAATTTCGCACAGTCCATACTACTGCCTCCGGGGATATCTCCCGGATATCTTTTATTGCTGTCTGTGCAACAACGATCTGACTGTCATCCAGAGACGCCTGCTTAGGAGAGGCTCCCGTCTGCATCGCAAAAATAATCTGTTGCAGCAGCTTTTGTGGTGTCATCTCTTTTGAAATATCATCTAATTTCTGTAAAGTCTGCAAATTTTGTGCCGTCACCGGAATATCATTTGCAAAAAGCCACCTGGCATCTTCCATAGTCTGCTCATCTGCCTGCATGCCATTATCTGTCAACATCTGAATGATCTGTTCCTGCAGCTCATTCCATACTTCGTCATCAGCCATTGATGCATCAAGCGTCCCTGATCCGCAGTACTGTCCCTGATAAAGGTTTTCTATAGTGGGCACCATCTGATTATTTAATATATATCCTTTGGCATCCCCTGAAAGCTCCGGCAGCATTGCCGCCATCTGAACAGCAGATGCTATTCTTGACACATTTGCCTTTGTCACCGGCAGATCCGCATCTCTCAGAGCACTTTCAATCTCCTCCGGGCTCATGAGCTGCGTCACTCCCTGTTCCTGAAGGGTCTTTATACTTTCCTGGAATTCTTTGCTTCTTTCAATATTATTCTGTACATTCTCCTGCTGCCACCGACGGTTCTCCTTGTGTCTCTCAATCGCCCTATCCAGTGCTGATGCTTTATATTCTTCCAAAGCTCCCTGCTCTGTCTCTATATCCTGATAATCCTCTCCCGTCAACACCGCAATATTTTCGCCTGCCTGTTTCCTTGCCTCGGATAGCTTTCCGCTGTCATTGAGATGATCAGAAAAAGAGCGGGTGGACCGGTCAACTGTCGTCCCAACAATCGGCCTTCCCCCGGAAGAGACATCTCTTCCAACCTCTTTCAGTACGATCCCTTCCTTAGATACTTCCATGATCTTAAAACTTCTTGTCTCGCCCTCCGTGGCATTTTGTACTGAAGAAACGGGAACGGATATTTCCGTACCGCTAAAGTTGATAGAAACCCTGTCCGATACCATGGAGACCACACCATCTACCACCTGACCTTTTTTTCCGATCTTTAAGAAAGAATTGGTTCCAAAGGCCGTCTTTTTACCGCCAACGGTGATATTCTGTGTTATGATATCATTTACATTCATGTTTCATTCACCTTTCCAGTCTTTCCTGCTGCTATTAATAAAACTTCGGCAACTCTGTTATTTACATCGGCAAAATAAAGATTTTTCTTAAGTAAGAGATCACATAAGCACCAAAAAAAGACATGGCAATATGATCTGAAATTGCCATGTCTTTTTCGTATCTTCTGTGATCAAAGGGGCAAAACAAGCATTTTTCTACGACTCTGCCAATGCCGCTCCTTCATCACGGGAACAGCCCCTTAATCTCCTCTGTATGGATCAGGCGGCTGAGTGCCACGATATACGCTCCCATCCTGAGACTGCAGTTAAATTTCCGGGAGGTTTCCATAATCTCCTCAAATGCCGTCGAAAGGATCTTTTCTAATTTTTCTTTAACCGTATCTCTTTCCCAGGTGAGCTCCTGGATATTCTGAACCCATTCAAAATACGATACGATTACTCCCCCACTGTTTGCAAAAATATCCGGGACAAGTATGATCCCTCTGTCTTCTAATACTTTGTCAGCCTCTTTCGTCGTGGGACCATTTGCTGCTTCAATTATGTATGAGCATTTCAATTTGCGGGCAATGTCTTCCGTGATCTGGTTCTCTAACGCAGCCGGAACAAGCACCTCGCAGTCGCATGTCAATATCTCTTCATTTGAAATATGCGCCACTCCTTCTGCCTGATAATCCTTCAACAGACGCTGTCCGCCATCCAAAAACTCCGTAATCTCTTCAATATCCAGACCATTCTCTTTGTATACACCTCCGGACACATCACTGACTGCCACTACACAGGCATTTCTATGTGCAAATATTGTTGCAGCATTGCCACCAACATTCCCCATTCCCTGAATAGCTACTCTGGTTCCTTCCAGATTTTTTCCATGTTCTTTTAGAAGAAGCTTCGTGCTGATCACAATACCACGTCCCGTGGCAGAATTTCTTCCTTTTGATCCACCTAATTCAATAGGTTTTCCGGTGACTACTCCCGAACATGGTTTTCCATGAAGCATACTATATGTATCAAGTACCCATGCCATTGTCTGCGCATTTGTATTAACATCCGGAGCCGGTATATCGGTATCTGCCCCGATGATCGGTTCGATCGCATATGTATATCTGCGGGTCAGCCTGCACAGCTCACCCTTAGATAAAGTCTGTGGATCTACCGTAATACCCCCTTTGGCTCCTCCAAAAGGAATATTAACTACGGCACATTTTAATGACATCCATGTTGCAAGTGCTTTTACCTCATTCAGTGTAACATTTTTGTGAAAACGAATACCGCCCTTGAACGGTCCTCGAATATTAGAATGCTGGACACGGTAGCCCTCAAAGACGCGGATCGTTCCATCGTCCATCTCTACCGGCAGATAAACCTTTGTCTCTCTCTGTGGATTCTTAATGATATCAAACATCTTTTTGTCGATGCCGCCCTTTTCCATGGCTTCTTCCATGACAGCGACAACATTCTCATATGGGTCATATGTCTTTGGCATTTTAGTCCTTCTTTCTAGTCTTTATTGTCTTTGGCCATCCGACATAAATTATCTTAGTCCAGCTCCTTTTAACTGTCAATATTTTTGTCAAACTGTGATGCTACACACTTTTTAAGCACTTTTCTCTTAATAAAATTAACTATAAATATTTTTATATGAATTTACTTTTTCTCATCCTCCGGAAGCTCCTGACGGATCTGTTTTGTCCGGATTTCCTGACAGATATCATTGATAAAGTCAGCCAACGGCTTCTGACCTTCATCTCCGGCAAAACGGCTGCGGACAGAAACAAGTCCGTCCTCTTCCTCCTTGCCACCGACAACCAACATATAAGGAAGCTTATCCATACGTGCTTCACGTATTTTGTAACCAATCTTTTCAGAACGTCCGTCTATCGTTGCATCGATGCCATTCTTTTTCAGCTCTTTTAATACACTGCCCGCATAATCCATATACTTATCGGAAATAGGAAGTACACGCACCTGTTCCGGACAAAGCCATGTCGGGAATTTGCCGGCATATTTTTCGATCAGCCATGCAAGGGTACGTTCATAGCAGCCAAGAGAAGTCCTGTGGATAATATACGGGCGTTTCTTATCACCATTCTGATCAATATAGTACATATCAAAACGCTCTGCCAAAAACATATCCAGCTGGATTGTGATCATTGTGTCCTCTTTTCCGTACACATTCTTTGCCTGAATGTCGAGCTTTGGACCATAGAATGCAGCTTCTCCTGCTTCCTCTGTATATTCCATACCGATATCATCCAGTATCTCACGCATAGCACCCTCGACACGATCCCATTCAGCCGCATCTCCCAGATATTTATCCGGATGCTCCGGATCCCATTTAGACATACGATATGTTACATCTTCTTCCAGTCCCAGAGTTTCCAGACAATATTTTGCCAGACGAACACAGTTTTTAAACTCTTCTGCGATCTGCTCCGGTGTACAGACCAAATGCCCCTCTGAAATTGTAAACTGACGTACACGCGTCAAGCCGTGCATCTCACCGGAATCTTCATTACGAAACAGAGTGGAAGTCTCACCCATACGATATGGAAGATCACGATATGACTTCTGACGTGCTTTATATACATAGTACTGGAACGGACATGTCATCGGACGAAGGGCAAAGATATCGCGGCCGGAAATGCTGTTTCCATTCTCATCCTCGTCATCCTCTCCCAATATAAACATACCCTCTTTATAATGTCCCCAGTGATCAGAGATCTTATAAAGATCTGATTTCGCCATCAATGGTGTACGGGTACGGACATATCCCCACTCATTATCCTCCAGATCCTCGATCCACCGCTGGAGCTTTTGGATCATCTTTGTTCCCTTCGGCATAAATAATGGAAGTCCCTGACCGATCACATCCACTGTAGTGAACAGATCCATATCACGTCCCAGCTTATTATGATCACGATTCTTAATATCTGCCAGATATTCCAGATATTCTTCCAGATCTGCTTTCTTTGTATAGGCTGTTCCATAGATCCTCGTAAGCATCTTATTATGCTCATCCCCTCTCCAGTATGCTCCGGAAGATGAGGTTAATTTAAATGCTTTGATCGGCTTCGTACTCATCAGATGCGGACCGGCACAAAACTCGATGAAGTCTCCCTGCTGATAAAAACTCAGTTCATCTGTGTCCGGATGCCCCTGTATCATCTCTACCTTATACGGCTCATCCCTCTCTGTCATCAGTTTGACAGCCTCTTCTTTGGACAGGGTATAGCGTTCCAGACGTTCTCCTTTTTTAATGATCTTTTTCATTTCTTTTTCAATGGCATCCAGTGCATCACGATCCAGACTTGGCATATCAAAATCATAATAATATCCATTGTCAATAGCCGGGCCGATCGTAAGTTTAGCATCCGGATAAAGATTCTTTACTGCCTGGGCCAGTACATGGGCACAGGTATGACGGTATGCTTTTTTTCCTGCATCAGAATCAAATGTCAGGATATTCAACGTGCAGTCCTTATCTACAACAGTACGCAGATCCTTTACCTCTCCGTCAATCTCTCCCACACACGCTACACGTGCCAGACCTTCACTGATATCAAGAGCGATATCGTAGATGGACATTGGCTGGTCATACTCCTTAAAGGAGCCATCTTTTAATGTTACTTTCATGATTTCCCTCTTTTCTGCGCTGTTTTCTTGTTGCAGATCACGATGCAGCGCTCATCACAGATCTGTCTTCCATTTCTTTGTCCATGGGTGCATGCCAGAACACTCTTGCGGATGCAGTCCTTGCTGACTCCTGATCCTATATACCAAAAAAGCCCCTTCTGACATGCCATGCCAGAAGGGGCGTAAAGATCCTTACGCGGTTCCACCCTCGTTCGTGCAATCTGTAACCGGCTATGTTTCACCGGGATCTGATCCCGGTCTATCCAATCTGTATCATAAAGAGCATCGATATCAGATCACACCTTCATTGTGACGGTAACGGTGTCGGCCGGGCTGTATTAAAGCCACTCAGAGCTGGTCTTCCATCGCTTTGTGAATAGGGCAGTCACAGCAACCGTTTCAACGGTCTGCCCCTCTCTGCAATCACGCATGCCATGTACTCGTCTCATCAACGCATTATCTTTTATAAGAATATCACAATTTTTAAAAAATGCAACCTTTTTGAATATTTTTTTAAGAGAAAGAAATCTTGTATTTTTTCCCAGATATGCTACACTTTGAATAAAATCTGATACTGAAAGGAGAATTGCCGATGAACAAAAAGATTACTCAGCTTACAGATATTTTACGTGAAAGCAATGATATCGTTTTCTTTGGTGGTGCCGGTGTTTCTACAGCTTCCGACATTCCGGATTTCCGCAGTTCTAACGGATTATACAGTCAGAAGCTCGGACAGAATTTCACCCCGGAACAACTGGTATCCCACACATTTTTCGTGCGTTATCCGGAAGAATTCTTTGCCTTTTATAAAAAGAATCTTGTCTACCCGGATGCAAAGCCAAACGCCTGCCATACAGCTCTGGCAAAATTAGAAGAGATCGGTAAATTAAAGGCTGTTGTCACACAGAATATTGATGGACTGCATCAGGCAGCCGGCAGCAAAACAGTCTATGAGCTTCATGGCTCCGTACTCCGCAATTACTGCACCCGATGTCATGAATTCTACGATGCCGATTTCATCCTGCACTCCCAGGGAGTTCCTCTCTGTCCTAAATGTCATGCCATGATCAAACCGGATGTTGTTCTCTATGAAGAAGGCCTTGACGATACGGTGATCACCAAATCGATCCGGGCCATCGAGTCAGCAGATACTCTGATCATTGGCGGTACCTCTCTCGTAGTATATCCTGCAGCCGGTCTTATTGATTATTTCCACGGCAGACATCTGGTGCTGATCAATAAAACCTCTACTCCGGCTGACAGCAGGGCAGACCTTGTGATCAATGATTCTATTGACAAAGTCATGGAAGAAGCGGTATCATCACTACTACAATAACTTTTAGATAAAGGAGATAATATAATGAACTATGTATATAAGACAACCGGAACCTGTTCTTCTGAAATCCATTTTGACATCGACGGAGATGTGATCAGCAATGTATCTTTCACCGGAGGATGTAACGGTAATCTCAAAGCAGTATCCAGCCTGGTAGACGGACAGACCGTAGACTGGATCGAATCAAAGGTGAAAGGGATCAAATGTGGATTCAAAAACACCTCCTGCAGCGACCAGCTTGCAAAGGCAGTCCGCGAAGCCTATGAAGCAGAACAGAAACAAATGGCATAAGACAGTTTTCTGAGCAAGTAAAGAATAAATATTTCCATACTATATGCTTACTGATACAATCCTGTGCTGTTATGGGATTTTGATAAAAAAGGGCAAAACCAGCGTTTTGCCCTCCAAGAATTGCTTCGCAATTCTCGTTGGCTTCCCACTATGTTACGAGCATTTTCCTATACACTAAAAAAACGCCTAGCCGGACAGGCTAAGCGTTTTTTATCTCATATCTATTTTACAAGAACCTCTGCATATTATCGTACCGTCTCTACTTTGATCATATTCGTTGTTCCGGATATTCCCATCGGTACACCAGAGGTAATAACGGCTGTGTCCCCGCTCTTGATCACACCATGCACCTTTGCCACTTCGATCGCATGGTTGAATAATTCAAAAACATCGTTCTTCTCTTCTACCGGAAACGGAGATACCCCCCAGGACATATTTAGCTGTCGACATACTTTTTCCGAAGTACTTCCCGCAATGATATCACAGGCTGGGCGATACCGGGAGATCATCCTGGCTGAACGACCTGATTTTGTAACCGTCACGATCGCACTGGCATTCAGATCATATGCCGTAGTACATGTAGCATGACAGATTGCGTCTGTAATGTCAGGATTCGCCTGTCTGGCCCGGCTGTAGAAACGCTTCTGATAGTCCACATCCTGCTCTGTTCTGGTGGCAATACGCACCATTGTCCTTAATGCTTCTACCGGGAATTTACCCGCTGCGGTTTCCCCGGAAAGCATGATGGCACTTGTACCATCATAAACAGCATTTGCCACATCTGCTGTCTCGGCTCTTGTTGCACGAGGATTTTTCATCATGGAATCAAGCATCTGTGTCGCAATGATAACCTGCTTACCGGCCTCATACACCTTGTTTATGATCATTTTCTGTACGATCGGTACTTCCTCTTCCGGAAGCTCTACTCCCATGTCTCCACGAGCGATCATGATAGCATCCGATTCCCGGATGATCTCATCTATGTTCGCAACCCCCTCCGCATTTTCAATCTTTGCAATAATATTGATATCCGTCCCTCCGTTGGCATCCAGCAGATTACGGATCAGTTTCACATCAAATGCCGTGCGTACAAAAGAGGCTGCAATAAAATCTACATCATTTTTGATACCAAACAGTATGTCTGAACGGTCCTTTTCACTCAGATACGGCAGATTCACATGTCCACCCGGCAGATTGACACCCTTATGATCCGATATGATCCCTTCATTTTTAACTACACATTGTATTTCATTTTTGACAATGGCCTCAACCTCCAGCTCTACCAGACCATCATCGATCAATACAGGAGAGCCCACATTAACATCTTCACAAAGGTGATCATAGGTAACGCCTACATGACTATTATCTCCCTCCACCTTTTCTCCGCAGACAAGAGTAAATTTCTGTCCTCTTTTTAATAAAGTCTTTCCTTCTTTAAATGTATCAAGCCGTACCTCCGGTCCCTTGGTGTCCAAAAGAATGGCCACCGGCTTATCACATTTTTTACGGATCCTTTTCAGTCGTTCCATCCTCTTGCTATGTTCCTCATGAGATCCATGAGAAAAATTAAATCGAGCGACATTCATCCCCTCACTGATCAGCTGCTCGATCACCTTATCCGAATCCGTTGCCGGTCCAAGTGTACATATAATCTTTGTTTTTCTCATACTCCTCTCTCCATTCTTAAATATAATCTAATTTCTATTTATCAGCCCTATTATGATACATTCCTTTTCAATGGTCAATAGATTTTACATACTTTTTCCATGCCACTTTCCTTTTCCACCTGTATGAAGTATACTAATAAAAAACTTTAAAAACTTCGGAAGGATTTAGGCATGGAATTAAAACAAAACGATGAGGAAATGACTTTTCTCCACAAAGAACATGAAAAAACAGGCTATCTCGACAGCGATTTTAAATTTTTTCATATAAAGGATCACCCACACCGGGAGATTTCCTTTCATTATCATGATTTCAATAAGATCCTCATCTTTCTGCAGGGAGATGTCACATACAGTATCGAAGGCAAAAGCTATGACTTAAAGCCTTTTGATCTTGTCCTTGTACGAGCCGGTGAGATCCATCGTCCTGTAATACATTCTGATCAGATCTATGAACGTATCATATTATACCTTTCCCCTGATTTTCTCTCTCAATTCAACGGCAGGGATTATCAATTAGAAAAATGTTTCTCCATGGCCGCTGATGCATCCGCCCATGTGCTTCGTATTCCTTATTTTAAAGGAAGTCCTCTATATCATACAATAAAGGCACTGGAAAGTTCCTATGCACACCCCGAAGAATATGCTCAGGAACTTTCCCAGCGCCTTTTATTCCTTCAATTTATGATACACTTAAACCGCACCGCATTATCCCACAATCTGGAATTTTTGGAAACAAGTACCTCCAATACAAAAATCCTGGAATGTCTGGAATATATCAATTCACATCTGGCAGATAAACTTTCTGCCGATATCCTGGCAAACCGTTTTTATTTGAGCAAATACTATCTGATGCATTCTTTTAAAGAAGAGACCGGACGTAGTATCGGCACATATATCACTACAAAACGCCTGCTCCTTGCCAGAGAATATATTGCAAATGGCATGCCGGTGACACAAGCCTGCTATGAATGTGGCTTTCACAATTACTCTACTTTTTTCCGTGCCTGGAAAAAGCTTTTCGGTTTCTCGCCAAAGCAAAACTGACATTTCCGGGTGCAGTATCATTCCGTGCGGATTGCTGCCAGCGGACTAAGTTTCATGGCTCTGCGTGCCGGAAAATAACCTGCGATCATCCCCATCAATGTAGAAAATGCAATTGCTGCAACAGCCAGCCACCAGGGTATGACCGATATATTGCCTGACAGACCTGCTCCACTCTCCAGGGCACTTGCAAAATGATTGATCACGACGGACACTCCGCAAGTCAGTCCAAGACCTACCACCCCTCCGATCAATCCGATAAAACCGGCCTCCACCAGAAACAGCTTTTGGATATCCCGCATGTCACATCCTAATACTTTCATAACACCGATTTCTTTCGTCCTCTCATAGGTGGACATCATCATGGTATTGGCAATGCCTATCGCCGCCACCAGAAATGCAACCATTCCGATACCTCCCAGTACCAGTTCCACGATCTGCATGCTTTTTTGTGCCGACTCTAAAAGATCTTTATTGCTATTTGCCGTAAATCCCATATCCTGAATATTCTTCATGACATCTTCTACGTTCGATGCGTCATCCACATCTATGACAAGAGTAGAATATACCCATTCATTAAGGGGACGCCCATTCACTTTTGGCTGTCCCGGGATTTTTCCTTTGCCAAAATTCTTGACAAGATAACTCTTGAGATCATCGATATTTACCAGCATACTATTGCTGTATGTATTGTACTCCTCCACTCCACCGCTCATGATCCCCGTCACATTAATGCGGAAATTGAGCATGGAATTGTCTTCTGTCGGCTGTGAAGCATTTTCACCACCTGAGGTGCTGTCCGTTTCCCCTCCTTCTGAGTCTGAGCCGTCACCTTCTCCTGTGTCTGCTGTATCGGCAGCTGTTCCTTCTTCTGTATCAGCCATATCGTTATAAACCTGCAGCTGTTTGATCTGAGTCATCAGGTTGATATTCGGAAGCTCTCCTGTAGAATAATAATCTACATACTCGTCCCCCTTCATATATCCAAAGCCTGTCAATATCTGATTGCCTGCGATCACCTGCATTGAACCGGCGCCTCCCCTTTCCGGAAGCTTTCCTTCGCCCAGCTCCTGCGATTCCAGAAGGGTTTGATCCACCCCCAGCAGATTCGCGTAACCTGTATATCTCCCACTCTGCAGATTACCATCAAAAGAAAGCTGCGGTGTCACACTTTTCACATGCTCCATTCCTGCAAACATTTCTTTATTGGTATCTGTCAACATAGTTGACGCATCTTTTCCACCACTGCTCTCCTCCGAATCGGAGCCGCCTGCCGTAACTGTGATCTGTGTCACCGCCCCCATGCCGGTATACTGTTCCATAATTCTCTGTTTCATCCCGATCGCCAGAGAAAGCATCGCCACAATGGACGTGGTACCTATCAGCACACCAAGTACTGTCAGAAAAGTCCTAAGCTTCCGGCGCCACAGATTTCCCAGACTCATGGTCATGAGATCATAGAAGCTCATCATCCATCAACTCCTCTTCTTTTTTCTTACGCTTCCTTTTTATGACCAGACGCACTACAATGATCACAACGACCACAGCAGCAATGCCAATTCCGATTTTTGCAGCCAGAGGAAATCCTTTTTCATCCGATGCATCTACGTCATCATCTGCCGGAACATCCGGATCATCCATCTCTTCTGAAACATATATATTGGTCTTTTCCGTATATTTCTTTGACTGTCCGGACGCATTCTCATATTTCACAATGATCGTACATTCTCCGTCACTATCCTCTGCAGTTGCCTGATCACCATTCAAAGTCACAGTAGCATATCCGGTACTGCCGGCCGCGATATTACCGACAACGGCCTCCTCACAAGAGAAATCCTTTCCTTTACAAATGACAGAAACATTATTTAATGCTCCTCCCCCCAGATTGTTTACCGAAAAGGACAAATCTCCCGTACCGCCCACACTGAGCATATCCGGCGGCGTAATGTCCGTCAGGCTGATGCGGTCTTTCTGTACAACAGGAATAGAAACATGATCCTCCGCATTATAACCATTTGCCTTTGCATCCTCATATTCTGTCTTTACCGTAACCTGATAAGATTTTGTGGTGAGACCTGCTGCCGCTCTCATCCAAAAGGACACCTCTGCTGTTGATCTTGCTCCGATACTGTCAAGATATGCTGTACTTGCTCCGCTTAACGGAAGAAATTCTCCATTCTCTGTAGACATCGTCAGCTTGATATTTTTCACGGTCTGACCGGCATTGTTGCTTAACTTGAGCGTCAAAAGGAATTTCCCGTTCGGACGTACATTTTTTACATCCGTCGTATACCCGGACACCATCAGACGTGGGGTACTCTGTTTTCCATGAGTTACTTTTTTTTGTTTCTTCGCTTTTTTCTTTTCACGCCCCTTTAACTCTACATTGACCGTTTTGTCTGTAGTCAGAGTCTGTCCGTTCTTTACATAAGTGATGCGAAACAGGATTCCCTGATACCCTGTTGTTACATTGTCTTTTACCTTGAAATTGTAGACACAGGAAAGATTCCTTGTCCCACCGGATCGGATCGCACGATATGCATCTGTCGTACTGGCAAACGGAAAATTATTATCGATCACCGGTACTACTGACCGTATCGGGTATTTAGTGCTGCCCGCCACAAAAGATATCTTGCAGTCCCCGCCATATACTCCATATGGCATGCTTCTCATCTTTAATGAGATATCCGCATCTCCTGCAGACTCTTTTTTCTGTTCTTTCTCCGGTTTTGCTGTCGGCTTGGGCTTTCCTGTTATCTTTAGACTGATATTTTTAGACAAAGTATATTCGCTGTCATATTCCGTCTTTTTCCCATCTGCAGCCTTCCGGGTATATACAATGGTAAATCCCGCTGAATAATATGCCGTCTCCAGATTATCCTTTGCCTGAAATGTATAACTGCAGCTCACGGAATTTCCACTACCGTCCGTAACACGATATGCCTCGTTATCCATCTCAAACGGAAAACTGTCATTTAATACCGGATATATCTTTTCTATATTTTCTATATCATAATGTTTTTTACTGTTTTTATTTCCCGTGACAGTAAAAGAAACGGTCACTTTGTCCCCCGCTTTGGCACCGGATATACTGACATTTGAAAAACTAATGTCCGAATTATTCCCATTCAAAACCTCCGACTGCTGTATATCATCCCCCAGTCCGGCTCCTGTATTTCCCTGATCATCCCCCTCGGCAGCCAGTACCCGCATCGTATTCTGCCGTGGCATCATACCTGCTACCATAGCCAGACTAAGCATAACTGCCAGCATTAATTTTTTCTTTTTCAAAATTTTGTCCTCCATTTTCTAAATGATGTGGATTATCCTTTTTTCATTCCTGTACATTTTCAACGATCTTGCCATCCTTGATCCGGATCTGACGGTCTGCCATTGCAGCAAGATCATTATCATGTGTTACCATAACCAGTGTCTTATTCCGCTCACTCAATACATGGTGCATCAATTCCATCATCTCGGCAGATGTATTGGAATCGAGATTTCCCGTAGGCTCATCCGCAAAGACAATACTCGGATTTAACACAAGAGCCCTGGCCATTCCGACCCTCTGCTGCTGCCCGCCCGACATCTGATTCGGCTTATGTGATCTGTACTTTCTAAGTCCTACAAGGTCAATCATCTTCTCAGCCCGTTTCATCCGGACCTTTTTGGAAATCCCCCGAAACACCAGTGGCAGTGCCACATTTTCCACTGCATTCATGGTTGCTATAAGATTAAAGGATTGAAAAATAAATCCAATCTTTTCCCTTCGAAACTGCACCAGCCGGTTTTCCTTATAACGGTCAATCCGTTCCCCTGCTACCATGATCTGTCCTTTCGTAGGCTTTTCGAGTCCCGCAAGCATATTGAGCAACGTGGATTTTCCTGAGCCGGAAGCACCGACAATAGCACAAAACTCTCCCTCATATATCCGAAAGCTTACACCATTCAATGCACGCACCTCATTTTTTCCTATAGGATATATCTTGTACAGATCCTTCACATCGATAACACACCGACGCGGCTGTTCTTTGTTTTTTTTCTCCGATTTTCCCAAGTTTTCCCCTCCTTTCCCAAGTTTACATGATCCCCATCTCCTCCTGTTTCATTTCAGACGATCACATTTACATACAGCCTACCATATAATCCATAGTAAATCTTTAAGATATTCTTAATTTTTTTATAAATCTAAAAAAGGCAAAACCGGCACGGAAACCTTTCTTTAAGGTCTCCGTGCCGGTTGGCACATCTGATGTTTCGATTCACACTGACCACTAAAAAGCAGAGTATCAGATATTTTTAATATACATATAATTTGATCTTTGATGCTTTCGCTCTCTGCAAAAGACTCTTATAAGTATTCTTCTTACCGGAAGGAACTACCATATAACATCCACTCTTTACATAGCGAAATGCATTGCTATTGATCTTGCTGATCTTCTTTGAATTTACAATAACTGCTTTAAGTGCCTTGCAATTCTGGAATGCTTTTTCACCGATAAATGTCGTTTTGGCCGGAATTGTGACCTTTCGTAGTTTCTTACAGCCTGCAAATGCATATTTCTTTATCTTTGTCACTCCGCTTCCGATCGTTACGGAAGATAAAGATGTCATTCCCTGAAATGCATATTTTCCAATATAAGTCACATTTTTCCCTACCTTGACAGATGTCAGATTCTTATTATTTTTGAAAGATTTCTCATTAATTCCTGTAATAAGATATTCGGTGGCCTGCCATTTTACACTCGCTGCGATCGTAAGACTTGTCTTTGTCTTTCCTTCGGCACTTAATCCTCTTATCTTAACAGTCGCCTTGGCTGTGTCAGTCGCTGTTGTCAATACACTGTAAATAAAATTCCCCGTTGTAAATCTGTCTCCTACATTTAATGCTGTAGGCGTTGTGATTCCGGCCGGTGTCGCTGTACTAACAGCTGCCGGTGTTGCCGTGGTTCCTGCTGCCGGTGTCTCACTCGCTGCAGGCTGTGATGCTGCCGGACTGTTTTCCGGTGCTTTTGTTTCCTCAGCAGGTTCCTTTGTCTCATTCGGTTTTGTTGTCTCTCCGGCAGGTTCCTTTGTCTCCTCTGACTGATCAGGATTCTCAATAGATCCTCCTGTCGGTGTGTCAATGGATCCTCCTGTTGCAAGCTCCAATCCTACCGGGATATCTTTATCTGCTGCCGCTGCTTTTTCTGGCATTGCATTGATTCCCATCCCCGATAAGACCATTGAAAAACTTAACATTAATGCGATTGTTTTTTTATTCATTACAATCCCTCCATTCATTTTTGATATTGCATATATTACCTGCAGATTTAGTCATTTTTTCACCAGAAATGTGTCATATGACGAACATTTTTATGACAAAAAAAAGGCAGATTTCTTTTGAAATTTCTAGTCATTTCGGACATACTTTGCTATAATTGATATGTAATGCAAATTTATATTAATAAAGGAGGTAACCATGAAGAAAAAACTTATGGGGAAATGGTTTTCTTTGTTTTTAGCATGTGCCATGATCGTATCTCTTTTGGGAGATTCCGGTGTATCCGCTGCTAAAGCACCGAAGATCAGTAAAAACTCGCTGACCCTCACCGTAGGGAAAACATCCACCGTGACTATCAAAAATAAGCCTGCTGCGGCAAAAGTCACCTGGAAATCATCAAACAAAAAGATCGCATCCGTAAAAAACGGCAGGATCAAGGGACTCAAGAAAGGAAAGACGGTTATTACAGCTAAGGTTGTATATAAAAATAAAAAAGGAAAGAAAAAAACAACCAAAACGCTTCGTACAAAAGTAACTGTCCTTGCAAAAAAATCAACCGCAACAAAAGCTCCGGTCATCTCCAAGGCTCCGGCTACTTCCGTTGTTCCTGTTCAGACAGCTGCGGCTTCACCTGTACCTTCAAAGGTTCCGGCTGTATCAGACATTCCGGTCGCTTCCAATGTACCGTCTGCGGCTCCGGCTGTTTCTGACACACCGGAAACACCTGCGACAGCCGTCCCAACAGCTGTTGCGACAGCTACTCCGATCCCAACTCCTACGCTGGCTCCGGAGCTTACCAAGACAAACCTTGGTGAGGAACATACTTCCGCTAACGGGATCACTACACGGGATAACGGTCTCATGCGAAAGGATCTGTCTGCCCTGAAGCTTACTCCTGCCATGGGACTTGGCTGGAATATCGGTAACTCTCTGGAACAGACCTCAGCCAAAAGCTGTACTTCACTTTCCGACGAGAAGCAGGCAGCTCTCACTGATGAGCAGTGGGTGACAGGCTATGAAACAAATGCCGATAACGTAGTATCTTCCCAGACATTATTTGATGGTCTGAAAACATATGGCATCAATACCGTCCGCATCCCTGTGGCATGGTCCAATATGATGAAAACCATCAAACAGGATGATGGAACAAATTACTACAAGATCAATGATGCTTACTTTAACCGTGTGGAAGAGGTTATGAATTACTGCCTGAACAACGAAATGTATGTCATCATCAATATCCACTGGGATAATGGCTGGTGGGGCATGTTCGGAGATAAAGACGAAACAGTCCGTCAGGAAGCCATGAAAAAATATACAGATATGTGGGAACAGATCTGTGACCGTTATCAGGAATACTCAGATCGTCTGATCTTTGAAGGCGGCAACGAAGAATTAGGGGAGCGTCTGAATGATGACTGGAAAGGTGGCAGTGTCCAGACCGGCACCTTATCCGAAGAAGAAACTTATCAGTTGACAAACGAGATCAATCAGAAATTCGTTGATATCGTGCGTAATTCCGGCATCAACGAAGATGGTTCCAAGAATAACAATTTCTATCGTATGCTGTTGATCCCGGGATATGATACAAATCTTCATCAGACCTGTGGAGATAAATATTCCAATAAAGCCAAAGAAAAGAATAATAAACTGACATATACCATGCCAGAAGACAAGGAAGAAAACGGCACACGCAGACTCTTCGTGTCCATTCACTACTATGATCCTCTCGGATGGGGAATCGCAAAATCTGCCTCTTCCAGCTATGAGACACCGAAAGGAACCTCCAACTTTAAAGATACCTGGGGCTCTGATGAGGACTACGCTGCTATGCAGGAAGATTTCGATGCCGTAAATGAGGCATTTATCGAAAAGGGCTACGGTGTGATCTTTGGCGAATTCGGTGTCCTGTCCACAAACAAGGATGGAATCCCTGAATATTTTGAACAGTTCTTCAGAAGCTGTCAGAAATATGGTGCTGTTCCTGTAATGTGGGATGAAGGAACCTATGTGGACCGCTCCGGAAAAAAGAACAAAAAACTTGCCTATTTCAAATATAATGATATCGGCCAGATCTTTACAAAGCTTACAGGAGCAACACCAACCCTTTCTGCAAATGCAAGTAAACTGGTAACGATTACCGGCAAACCAAAAAATCCGGTTAATGATAATCAGGATCCTTTGGTTGTAGCCACATGGGATGGCGATTTCATGAGAAATACCACGACCTCTGAATCTGTTGACTTCGACTGGATCAAAGCCACATTTGGCGACAAGTTCCTTGGTAATTATAACAACTCTATCGTCGGTGGTTACTGGAATCCGGGAACGACTACCATCAACAGTGATTCCAAATATGCCGGGATCACATTAGAAACCTCCTGCTCCAAAGAATGGTGGCACGCTCATTATCAGCTGAGCGACTGGTCAAAGCTTGAAAAGCCATGTGTCCGTATTTCCGTACACGATGATGATATCAGCAAAGCCGCTGATCTGCAAATGGTATATACGGATCCATCTATTATCGAAAATGAAAATGGAGCTGCCTGGTGCTACGAAACAGATCTGGAACAGGTCGTATATGCAACCGATGAAAATGGAAAGATCCTAAAAGATGAAAAGAAAAGGGCTATTGTCAAGAGAGACGAAAATGGCAACATGGTACTTGCTGACACTGCATGGATCGGCAAAACGCTGACATTGAATAAAGATGCTTTGGAAACTTACCCTGTACTTATCATCACCACGAATGATTATCTCGGTGTGGACTTTGTAAAAGTAGAGATCTGTGATGCTGCCTACAATGCAGACGGCACACCATTCACTCCAGAATCAGCAAAATAGCTATCAAAACCAGCGTTTTGTCCGGCAAGAAGTGCTTCGCAATTCTTGCCGGCTTACCGCTATACTCTAAAACAAAAAGCCCCGGCGGCTGCATCCGCAGCCGCTGGGGCTTTTCTCTATATTCTCTCTTTCTCTGTATAGCATATATATAAATATAACCATTATACTAAGAAATGCGTATTGTTTTTTTTCTTGCTTTGACCTGATATAATCTCTTGTCTGCCGCAGTTACCATCTCCTCCAGACTTTCTACTTCTGATGCAGACTGCACACAATATCCACAGCTGCATGCCACCTCATAGGGCCATTGATTTCTGCTGTTATATTCATCCAGATATTCTTCAACACGCTGGATAAATCCTTCTGCATCCCTCTGTTCTTCGGCAATTCCAAAAACCAGATACTCATCTCCGCCACTGCGGATACATACTTCTCTTCGTTCCGATGCCTGACGCATTGCATTGGCCACCTGTACAATTGCATTATCCCCTGCATCGTGGCCATAAGTATCATTAATTTTCTTCAAACCGTCCAGATCCAGTTCTATACACATGATATGTTTATTGTCCCGTCTGGCAACCTTCATGATCTTATCGACATTCCGCCTCATTCCAAAACGATTGTATAACTTCGTCAGTTCATCTCTCACATACATACTATCCAGCTTATCCACCAGTGCATCCTTCTCCCGCAGCAGACACAGGTCTATTATGGCACTGTTCATGATCGTAAGGAATGCATAGATCATCGTTGCCTCCCGCATACAATATCGGGCCGGCACCCACAGATAGCCTACTGTTCTCTGTTTCAGATACAAAGGAATAAAAATCTCCTGTACCGGTTTCTCCCCCTGAAGGTTCAGATCCGGCAATATATTCGAATAATATACCGGTTCCATTTCCAGTGGTTTTCCCTTTTGATAATGCACCAGCGTCATGTTTTGTGAATAATCGCAGATACGTCTGCTTCTTTTGCTTCCATGTCGGATAATATCATCACAGATACAAAAACGGAGATCATCCAGCTCAAAAAATTCGAGATATTTTCCTATAACCTCCATCATACCTTCAACCGTATTTTCGGGTGATACATCCCTCCACAACTCTGTAATATGGTGGATAAACATATCTCTTCTCGTAATATCATTTAATTTTTCCTGATTGATCCTATTCAGATCAAGCCTCGTATGTTTGACACAGCCACAGCTCTGATTTAATACAAGATGTGCCGGAACCAGACTTTGTTCCGGTATCTTTTTGCCATCCCATATCTGCTCCAAAAGCTGCACTGCCAGCGTCCCCGACTGATATAAAGAACGTTCTACCGATGATACCGACGGCTGGTACTCTGCTGCCGCTTTCATATGGTCAAAGCCTGTTACAATAACATCTTCCGGTACCTGATACCCATGTTCATTCAGATATTTTATGACAAACATTGCCATCGTATCATTTGCACATACAAAGGCATCCGGCATCTCATGTTGTTCCAGATATTCAGCAACTACTTCTATGGATTTCAGATAAAACTGACCATAACCGATATTTTCCGGACGAAATGGAATGTTCTCTTCCTCCAGAGCACTTCGATAAGCTGCTTCTCTTTCTTCAGATTCCTTATTTCCCTTAAAACCGGACATAAAATAAATATTACGGCAATCGTGCTCACGGATCAGATGAAGCACCATCTTCTTCATACCGATCGCGTCATTATAGCCAATCTTATAACAGCCATCATAACAATCATTTATATCGATCACCGGAACATGCTTTCCGGCTGCCCTGTTTATAATATCTTCCATTACATCCGGCCGCAAAACCTCCCCTAATATGATCAATCCATCAAATATTTCATAATCCGGCAGCTTATAAATAGCTCCCTCACCAATTGCAATATCATCCGATAACTGTCCATATACATAAGCCGGCTTTTTCATCAGACTATGGCATATGATTATATTATACTCTTTTTCTGAAGCTGCTTTGATCACAGCATCAGCAATAACACCCTCCTGAAAAGCATCGTCCCCCTCCATAAACAGCCCTATAGTTTTCCTCTTTGCCACTGTACTCTCCCCTTTTATCTATTGTTTACATTACAAGCATAACTACTACTGTTAGAACTATTATAACACATAAACAGATTCCCATCCTGATCCATTTTCTTTGGTGCAGTCTGCATGCATGCACCTGTGCTAATTTCCGGCTGACATTTTCCGGCTGCAGGCTCTCCGGCATACTTAGCTCATCACCTGCTGCAAGGATCATTTCCTCTACCTCGCGCAGGGATTTCTCCTCCACAAGAGATTCCCTGCCCGAACGATATTCCATATGATACTTTTTGGGAAGAATTCCTTTGATCCGATGGGACGCCAGTGCTTCCAATCCACTTGTCTCTTTTTCATCCATAACATCGACGTCTCCTTTCATTCATCTAGTTTCTTCCTCATTTTCATTAATGCTCTCCGGTACTTTGACCGCAATGTACTCGATCCAATTCCCAGACTATCTGCAATCTCTTCTCCCCGATATCCTCCAAACAGGAACGAATTGACAATATAGCGTTCCTCCTCTGATAAACAATCAAAAGCGTCTCTTATCCATTCTCTGTCTGTCGCTTCCTTTTCTATATTCCTTCCATCACTGATACTTTTTAATGGGTCTCCATCCATTTCCTCCCGTCCGGGGTCTTGATATTTATTCCGCTGTACATACTGTTTTCTCTTTTTCCTGCACTTATTCGACAATATCTTAAAGATCCACTGCCTGAACCGATAGACATCTCTCAATTTTTTCAGAGATTCAAAAGCTGCCACGACTGTATCTGACACTGCATCCTCTGCATCCTGTGGATGACGCAGCATGTAGGCCGCATATGCATACATTTCCCTGTAATACATCTGATATAGCTGCATAAATGCATCCTGATCACCTTTTTGTGCACTGCAGACCAGCTGTGCCGTTTTCTCTGCCTCCTCCGGCACTCCTTCTTCATCTCCCCACTTTTTCATAACACTCCTCAATATTCCTTGCTGATTTACAGGAATATCTATTTTAATTTCATTGTTTTTTTATCAAATCCCGTTTTCTTTGAAAGTATTTTTCCATACGCTTTCTTTTTTGTCTTCGGACAATGGATCACTGCTTTCTTATGGATTCCCTTTATCGCATTTTTTCCCAGAAAGCTTAGTTTTTTACCCTTGATCATTATTTTTTTCAATCTGCCGCATTTCTGAAAAGCTCCGTTTCCGATTTTTGTAATATTACTTCCAACTGTAACCCTTTCCAGTTTGTTCAGACCCTTAAATCCATTTGTTCTGATCTCCGTAATCTTCCAATTTTTTCCATCCAGTCTGATCGTGTCCTTTATCACTAATGATCTCTGCTTTTTCAACAGCTTTGGATCGGCAGTACCACAGCTTAAGGTCTGATTCTTTTTCACCCGATAGGAAATGCCTGCTTTTCTGTATTCTGTGGATATAACCTTTCCGTTCTGACCGGTCTTCGATATCTTCACTGTGCCATCCTTTAATTTCTCTGTCTTTTCGCCCTGCATTTTGGAAGGAGCCTGTGTAGCCGGCTGATCTCCCGGTACCTGTGCATCCGGTGACGGAGAGGCTGCTGTTGTCGGAGCCGGAACAGATGACTGCAATGGTGTCTGTGATGCCGGCGGAACATTTGAGGATACCGGTGCCTCTGACTGTGATGGTACTCCTGTTTCTGATGGCATAGTGCTTTGTGAAGGAGCTGCAGATGCCGGTGTCTCCGTCTGTGACGGTTCTTCCTCCTTATCTCCGTAATAATTTCTCACATACTGTACGATATCCGGAATTTTCTCAGCTCTCTTTTCTGCAAAATCCACAATCGTTTTCCATGAAGCATAATTGCCATAGATCGCATCCTCCACGGTTGCTCCTGTCGGAAATCTGTCAAAGAACTGTGGCAGGATCGGCTGGTAAACACCCTTGTACAGATCAGCTCTGTTCATCAGGCGGTCATATTCAAACATTCCACTTGAAAAGCTCTTCAGCTTAGCAACGAATTTATCGCGAAATGCCCTGTTTGTCATCATTAATGCAAAGCACCGCACATGTGGTTTATCAGAATTGACACTTTCCTCATCATCTGTTCCTGTTTCCAACAGGTTGGATTTTTCAAGTGCATTTCCCCATACATCAGAAGAACCGCTGACGCCTCCAAATTCCACATCATAGATCAAAAATCTCCACTTTCCGTCTGCATATGTATTCTGATCATCTGTCTGCGTAGATTTCCAAATGGACCAGTTTTTGCCCGGCCAGTCCCATTTATTATTGATCCAGACCTCTGTTGCAAAGTAATCAATAATAGAGTCTTCATCCACCATAGCGGCTAATTGATCATAGTCCTCCTGCGTACTTACGCTGGAATGTGTTCTCATAAAGTTTTCAAGATCCTGCAGATAATAATTCTCCTGCGTCACGCCCTCCGGCAGTTCTCCTTCATCAAGCTTATATCCTAAAGGCTGTATTGCCTCAGCGTCTCCCTTATAGATCACCACATTGTCCTTATTCACTCCATGCTTATTCTCCATATAAGCTCCATTAAAATCATCCTGCAGGATATATACTCCCCAATACTCTCCATTCAGATAGACAACGCATGGACGCGAACTCTGATTATCACAATCCAGATCCTCTAACAGTGACTGCCAGTAGGAGTCTGAAAATTTCGTTGTAAATGCACAATTTCCTCCATTTCTCAAAACAATCTTTTTATATTTCTTGATAACATTTCCTTCGTCATCTGTTGCATTGTCCCAAAAACCGTACTT
>JALFLW010000107.1 GCA_022774505.1 Lachnospiraceae bacterium | reverse complement strand
AAAGCATTGCAAAGCAAAGTCTTTTCAGAAATCCTACTGATCTGCGTCAATTTTTTAGTCACAGCTCACGGATCAATTTGTATTCCGAAGCAAAATGCCTATTTTCTCTTCAAGACATAAGACATATTATGGGCTGCTTTCCGTTATTGGTGTGGGAAGTCTTAGTTATTTTATTTGTACCGGCAGACAGGAAAGAGTCACCGGGTTTATCCCTGAAAACTTTTTGTGACGATACGTCCCTCCAGCTGACTGATTCCTATATCCTTGTCCCACAGCTTATCATCCTGATGACTGATGAGATTCTGGGCGATACAGCGGTGTTTATCTTCATCGGGAAGTGCCTCGAAACGTTTTCTTTCATCCTCTGTCAGATCCTCGAGAAATTCCATGCCTTCAGCAATCTGTCTTTGATTCATATGATCTAATCCGGTCGTTCCATTCTTTTTCTTGCTCATAAAAATGCTCCTTTCGAAATGGTTATTAAAAATAAAGAGAAATCATTTAAGCAGATAAAATATGTGATATAAATAGTATGGAACGATTTTTAAAAATCATACGATGAAAAAAATGAAAAATACAGTCTGTATACAGCCTGTGTCAATGTCCATGCGGGATCCGTCCAAGGGATCCTTTTTCGCGTTTCAGATCAGCATATGCAAGATCGATAAAAACAACCATTAAAGGGATCAATGCAGCGAAGATTGCTCTGCCCAAAAAGAGATTACATAATATAGTCGATATTACGCCTCCGGTGACAAATACAAGGAGCATGCACAGATGCTGGCTCATACGGGGGAGATAAGAAGTATCTCTGTGACGGACAGCCTTTGTCAGGGCAATCGCAACCTGACGCCAGTGATTTGTGCAGAATGTGGTGGCCATAGGGACACTTCTGGCCTGACGGAAGGTATTATACTGCATGGAGCAGATGAAATTGATCGCAACCTGGGAGATCTGGACAGGAGCACTTTCAGGAAGAATCCCCAAAAAGACAACGACCAGCATTTCAATTAGGATAAATAAGGTATCCCAGCGGATAAATTGCAGTTTCTTAATGCTGCTTGGAAGAGCCTCCGACAGAACTGCTCCCAGAAAATAGGCACTCATCGGTACAAGAAAATAGAGGGCATGCTTCCACCGGGCATTGCCGAGAGCCATGGCAAACAGGACAAAATTGGCAGTCTGTGCATTGCAGAATATACCACCCCGGATAGAATATGTAAATGCTCCAAAGAAGCCGGCCACACCCATCAGGATAAAAAAGACGTGACGCCGCTCACAGGTAAGATATTCCTCTTCTAAAATGGTATCGGTTTCCTTCATAGTGATCCTCCAAATTTCAAATTCGTATTCTTTTATTATAATCATTATGACAATGCATGGCAAGACAAGTGGTTCCGGCAGGAGCGGCAAAACCAGCGTTTTTCCCTCTACGTTACGAGCATTTTTCTATACACTAAAAAGGAGACAGGTCAATCTGTCTCCTTAATATAGGGGGATCCGTTTAAAAGATATTTATCGGATAAGTTTTGTGCTGTCATAATCTGCGTCCACAACGGTGATCAATGAAAATTTCATATTGGAAATATTTTTGAAGCCCTGTATTCCCATACTGCTTATTTCATCATCGCCGATCCGGTCATAATCATCCAGGTTTACGGTGAAGGTGCCGTCTGCCTCTTTGACCAGTTCGCGGAACCGGATGGACAGGTAAGCTTTGCGATATTTTGATTTTTTATTTCCCTTTGTCTTCAGTTTTGTGGAATAGATCACGAAAACACGGTTGGCGTCTTCGGCGGGAGAATCTTCCTTTCTGATCAGAAGGTAATAGCCCTCATATTTTAATCCTTTGTGAGCGAGATATTCCTTTTGCTGGGCAAGTTCACTTTCAAATACCATCTTTGCTTTCTTCTTCATGGAATTAAGGATATCCGACTTTTCAAGATCTGAATGACTGAAACGGGAGTCACCGACGCCTTCTACGGCATAATCCTGTGTCATAGCGGAAAGCTCACAGCCGTATTCCTGCACAAAGTCTTTTTGATGTAAATAGGCACAGGTTGCTGTGATCGTTACCGTATCGCCAAGACTCAGGTTTTCTGTCTGGGATGCCTCGAAATTGATGTAATTCATGAAATCCTCGCTGTCTTCTTTTTTTTCATAATCCATGGAGGCATTTGGGGAAACGCCGTCAAAGGTGACATTCAGATAATCAAAAGGATTTACCTTACGGACTTCCTTTAAACCTTTCACCTTACGTTTTGTTCCTTCTCCCTTGAAGCGGAGATGGTATTTTTTCAGTGACTCATTGTCATAAGAAAATGTCATGGTCACGGAATCTCCGTTTTTTAGATCGGATGCTTTGTCCAGATCTGCGTCGTAACCGACCAGTGATACGATGAGACTGGAAGCCTTCTGTGTGTCGCCTTTGCTATAGCGGATGGATTTTGATACATCATCCAGCAGCTTGTCCTGGTCCAGATTCATGGAAGCCGTTCCGTATCCGTTATAGCCGCTGTATTGAATGGTGACATATTTCGTAAGGTCGATCGTTTTACGACGATTTACAAATAGTATGACAGCCACAATGGCCACAAGGACAAGGACAGCGACTGGGATCAGCATACGAGGATCAAAGCTTTTTGGAGCCTTATAGTTTCCGGAAGTATTTGTATTTGGCCTGTTTCCCGGTGGTGTCGTATTGATACCGGCATGGATACCGGGAAGAGGTGAATGGGCTGCCTGGTTCTGCGGTTGGGATGCCTGTCGGAAATCGGAAGCCGGAGCTGCAGACGGTCCATTGGCCACCGTATTGGCAACGGGCTGCGAATACGGTACACCGGAATCCGGTCGGTCTGTACCGGACTGGGAGCGAGGCGGGATAAAATTTGGTGTTTTGGGAGCAGGATCATTGATGTCTCCGATAAATACAGTGGGTGCGATTTCATCGGAATCATCTGTCTGTGTCTCCGGGGGCATTGCAGGCTGTGATGCCGGACCGTTTTCAGAAACCGGAGCACCACATACTACACAAAAATGAGCATTTGGAGCAAGCGTGGCATTACAATTTTTACATCTCATGGTTATTTCCTCCATTCTTATATCCGTTTATTTTTATGACCTGTTATATGTATGTAAGAGTACAGGGGATAACAGGGTATTTTCAGTACTTTCGGACAGGTTTGACTGAAACTGATATCATGGTATCAAAGCGGGGCAAAGGATTTTAACTGAACTGACCGAAGCAGGATATTTTGGCAGATAATGATAAATCCCTGCTTTCCAAAATGGAAAACAGGGATTGTAAAATTGCTGACATATCAGCAGAAAGAAATGTCAGATCAATATTTCTTTGTCTTGATCGAAGCAATATTTGACTTCTTGCCATAGAGATATTTTCCGAAAGCATCTACGGCAAAAGGTCTTACCCGGACATAATATCTGGTTCTTTCCTCTCCGGTAAAGTCGATAGATAATGTACCTTTGTTTTTTGTTTCCAGTACAGTCGCATCCGACATTTTCTTTTTTTGTGACACATTTACCTGATAATCCGTTGCTGCCTTGACACGTTTTCCGAGTTTGATGGAAGTGATATGAGTCTTGTCAGTCCGTTTCAGCTTGGAAATTTTTGTCTTGCCGGCGAGAGAGTAGTTTTTACGCTTGATATTAAACGTGTACTCTGACTCATGTGTGGATGATGAAATGGACAGATAATAGGTTCCTTTTCTTAAGATAAAGGAAGTATTTTCAATTGCATTAGAGTTGATGAGGGTAGTTTCAGCGCCGGCGGAATTGATCAGTTTTACCTCCCAGTCACCGGTATTAGAGATATCTGTCGGTCCGAAATGCAGGCTGATCTTTGCTGTAGATTTATTGGTAAACTTGTAGTAATCTACAGAGTCTCCCTGTCCGAGCATCATACCACAGTAATTTGTATTATATTTGATCGGATTAGCCTCAGTAGTACTTCCGTTTGGTTCATGTTCATAATTTGCATCCGGAGTGAAGGTTGCCTTGAAAGAATATAGTTGTTTAGTAGCCCTATCAAAGGCATAGTTATTGATTGTTATATAGAGAGTAGTACCGGGAGCGAATCCGTAGTCACAGGTCGTAAGAGAGCAGCAATCTGTATACTCACTATAGACCTCTCCTTTGTCATTTAGTATGCTTATATTCCAAGCACCTGTTTCAGATATATCCTGATGGTTAATGGAGAAGCTGAGGCGTCCGGTCGTGGAAGGTGTTTTTAAGATATACCAGTCTACTCCGTCTGGTTCTACCATGCCATTGATAGGGACATTGCAGGTAAGCGGGGTGGCTGTACCCTGGGAATCGTTTGGCTCCAGCTCCCAGTTCTCTTCCGCAGTCTGCTGGATCAAAAGCTGGTAAGCCTGACCTTTGGAACGATTAAAGCGATAACTACTTAAGTCAATATAGTAAGTCTGTCCCTTGGTACATGGCCATTTGCATGTCTCAATAGATTTATAACCGTCTCTGCTGTCATACGTATAGGTGCGTTCTTCATTTTTTAATGCAAAATCCCAACCACCGGTTTCTTCGATGTTTGTATGCTTTATGGTGATCGTAAAATAGCCGTTAGCTGTCGTTGTAAAACGATAGTATTTTATGTTGTCATTATCCGGTAAGGAATCAGTGATCGGACTATTTACCTGGAGAGTCGTTGCCTGGGAGGCAACAAGATCCTCTGCCTGTACGGTCTGTGGTGATGTTGTCATTGGAAAAGCCGTGCCTGCCAGGACGAGAGCCAGTGTGGCAGCGAGCGTCCTTTTGCCGATATGTTTCTTCCATGCTTCTGTTATTCTTTTTATTCTCATAATGTCCTCCATTCTGCCGTGACCGGCGAAATATTTTCTTTTTCTGTGAAACTGGTACTATCATAGCAGGCAGAGAACCCCGGTTTTAAATGAACTGACCCGGACATCATGTGACGTGTGGCATGCATGGCAGCATCAATGCCCGGGTCAGTTCATTAAAAAAAAGAGAATGAAATAAGATATAATAAGAAGCCCAAGAAAAAGCAAGCGGCAGCAAAGCTGGCATTTGCGAATTCGTCCCTACAAAAGATTACTTTTCATGGACCGGTAAATGTCGAAGAACTGGCATTTGCAGGATGTTCTTCGCTAAGCACGATGGAAAATCTGCATTGGATGACAAAATGCGAATCAAAGGCATTCCAAGGTCATAA
>JALFLW010000102.1 GCA_022774505.1 Lachnospiraceae bacterium | reverse complement strand
TTTGGTTTCACCGTAGTCTTTGGCTTTACGGTTGTTTTCGGCTTCGACGTTGCCGTTGGTTTCGCAGTAGGCTTAGGTGTCTCAACAACATGTGATATCTTTTTGCCGGAATCATCCGTCAGATACAGGGTCGGACTGTTTATATACCAGATATAATTTGCCGAATCTACGGAGATGGAAGCAGAGTCTATGGGAATCCTGCCGGAAGCCACCCCATTGGCCGGGTCGGCACAGTAAAAAGTGCCATTTGTATAATCCGTCACCAGGATCGCATGCTGCTGATCCGATTTCTGCTTATATATTACAATTCCCTCCGGATGCTCAGAAAGCTTTGTCTGCAATGCAGAAGCACTTCCTGAAAAAGAATCGTGAGAAACCTTCATCCCTCCACATGTAAAATTCCAGCGGAGTCCGACGCCCTCTACCCATGCTGCAGAACGCATAACATCTGTCGTGATTGATGACCAGCCACTGTTTCCATTCATCATGGCTCCTCTGCGCACCAGCATCGTTGCAGCAACCAAAGTGCACAAACTGCTTCCCTGAGGCTGTTTCAAAAAAACGCTTTCTTTATTGATATCACTAAACGAAGCGGCATCTGCCGTAGCATTTTCTTCACTCCACATCAGGCATGCTGTCAGACAGAGAATTATATAGTAAGCCGTACACTTTTTACTGATCCTTTTCATGAGTATCTCCCCATATTTTATCGAATAAATTGCCGTAATATAAAATATCATGAACCAAAGGTTCATGATATTTTATGCCTCCCATATATCCGGGCTCGGTTCTTTTTTTATATTATCATAATTTCGGATCCATTACAAGCTGTCATTGTCTCCGTCTGCCTCTTGTGGTTCTTTTGGCGTCATAAACTTTTGAATGACTTCCACAATACCATCCTCATCATTAGAGGCTGTCACATAATCTGCTGCTTCCTTAACCTCTGCCTGTGCATTTTCCATCGCTACTCCTTTTCCTGCATACCGCAGCATCGGCAGATCATTGAAACTGTCACCCACACAGATAACCTTGTCTCTCTTAATATCCAGGAATTTCATGAGTTTATCAACTGCCACTGATTTGTCGACAAATTTTGGCAGGATCTCCACATAGCACGGATCGGAACGGAATACACTCATCTTGTCACCAAAACGCTCCTTCAACTGTCTCTCTGCTTCTTTCATTTTATCCGGTTCACCGGATAAAAGCAGCTTATTTACCGGAAAATTGATCGCACGGAGCAGATCCGGCACTTCTTTTATCGCAATATCACATGCCTTGGCATCTGCCTCCACATATTGGTCTACACCGTTTCCTGCCAAAAGCTCCTTCGCTTCATCATGATATACGGTTATACCCAGCTGCATTTCTTTGGCAGCTTCATAAACCGGCTTGATCATATCATTATCAAGAGTCTGATTGTAAATGCACTCTCCTGTCTTGCAGTTGATCACCGTAGTTCCGTTAAATGCGATCACATAACCGCCGAACTGTTCCAGCTGAATGGCTGCTGCTGTCTTTCGTATACCGGAAATAGAACGTCCGGATGCGATCGCGACTGTCTTGCCTCTCTTTTGTGCTTCTATGATCGCCTGACGTGTCGCCTCGGAAATCTTCTTGTCCGATCCAACCAAAGTCCCATCTACATCCAATACAATCGCATCGTAGAGATCTCCCTCCGGTTCGGCAATTCCCTTCACCTGACGGAAAATCTTCATAAATTCTTTGCCGGTGATCGTCTCATGAGCGATCAAAAATTCTGCCAGCTTATCCAATGCATCTCTGTCTCCCCGCAATAAATCCTCCGCTTTCTGATAACATTCTTTGAGGATACGCATTACTTCCTGATCAATCTCTGCTTCTGTGGCATCTCCGCAATTTAATACGGCACGTCCATCCAGATAACGGTTCTGAATAGATTCCAGTCCAATGAGACCAAACTTTTCCGACATACCATACTGCGTCACCATAGCTCTCGCCAGCTTTGTTGCCTGCTCTATATCATTGGATGCCCCTGTCGTGATCGAATTAAATACGATCTGCTCTGCAGCACGGCCTCCAAACAATGTCGTGATACGGGTAAGTATCTCATCTTTACTCATAAGATACTTTTCCTCCTCCGGCACCTGCATGACATAGCCAAGAGATCCCATGGTACGCGGCACGATCGTTATCTTTTGTACCGGTTCCGAATGTTTCATCAGTGCTGTCACCAGTGCATGACCGGTCTCATGATATGCTACTATCTTTTTCTCCTCTTTGCCAAGGATCCTGTCTTTTTTCTCCTTGCCGGCGATCACTACCTCAACCGCCTCAAACAGATCCGCCTGACATACAGCCTTTCTCCCGGCCTTTACTGCCATGATCGCTGCCTCATTGATCATATTGGCAAGGTCTGATCCAACTGCACCACTGGTAGCCAGTGCGATCTCGTCAAAGTCTACCGATTCATCCATAAGTACATCCTTTGCATGTACCTTCAGAATGTCAACACGCCCTTTAAGATCCGGCTTTTCTACAATGACACGACGGTCAAACCGTCCGGGTCTCAAAAGAGCCTTGTCCAATACCTCCGGACGGTTCGTTGCACCGAGGATCACCAGACCCTTAGAGCTGTCAAAACCATCCATCTCGGAAAGCAGCTGATTTAATGTCTGCTCTCTCTCATCATTTCCACCGCCATACTGGCTGTCACGGCTTTTTCCTATGGCATCGATCTCATCAATAAATATAATACACGGTGCCATCGCCTGTGCCTGCTTAAACAGGTCACGCACACGGGATGCCCCCACACCGACAAACATCTCTACAAAATCTGAACCTGACAACGAGAAAAACGGAACCCCCGCTTCTCCTGCCACTGCCTTTGCCAAAAGAGTCTTTCCTGTTCCCGGAGGGCCCACCAGAAGTGCTCCCTTCGGCAGTCTCGCTCCTATCTCCGTATATTTGCCCGGATTGTTCAGAAAATCTACCATCTCCGTCAGAGAGTCCATTGCCTCCTCCTGACCTGCCACATCCTTAAATGTAACACCGGTTTCTTTTTGTACATACATTTTCGCCGTACTTTTGCCAATCCCCATCATACCACCGGAATTGCGGGACATGAGCCGGAAGATCAGGAAAAGACCTCCCCACAGAAGAAGTACCGGAAGCAGATAGGACATCAGCATATAGATCATACTGGAACTGTTATCCGAAAGATCCCTCTTAAACTCTACCCCTGCCTTATTGAGTCTCTCTACCAGACTATAATCCATGGAAATGATGCCTGTATAATAAGTCACCTGATAAACACTGTTTCCACTGCTTTGCGGAACAATCTTGAGCCTGTCCGTCGTCAGGACAACAGACTTCACCTGACCGTCATCCAGCATCTTGATAAACTTGTCATAAGTAATCTCCTTGTTCGTCATCTGCTGCACCTGACGATTCATCATGGAAAATACAAGAAAGACTCCTACTGCTACCAAGAGACAGATAACGATGCCCCTGCGGTTCTGCTTTTTCTGACGGTCATCATCGCCGCCATTCTGTCGGTTTGTATTATTCTCCAAAGTAATTTCCTCCTATATTAGTCTGTTCATTTCAATGTATAAATACAATCAACAAACACATATTAGTATCATTATAATAACAGTGTTCCCATAAATCAATATACCAATCTGTGAAGAAAATCTGAAAATTCCCTAAATTTCTAAAAAAAAAGAATTGAAACATAGATGGGATTGGGAGTATAATAAGGGGTAGTTTTGTTTTTCTATTATCACTAGTTATTATAGTCACTAATCATTACAAATGGAGGAAAAGAGCATGGCAGTCAAATATGTCTTTGTTACAGGTGGTGTTGTATCCGGCCTTGGAAAAGGTATTACAGCAGCTTCTCTGGGACGTCTTTTGAAGATGCGCGGCTACAGCGTGACAATGCAAAAGTTTGATCCCTATATCAATATTGATCCGGGAACCATGAACCCGGTACAGCATGGTGAGGTCTTCGTCACAGATGATGGTGCAGAAACAGACCTTGATCTGGGACACTATGAGCGTTTCATCGATGAAAGCCTTACGAAACAGTCAAATGTCACAACCGGTAAAGTATACTGGTCTGTATTAAATAAGGAACGCCGCGGTGATTACGGTGGCGGGACCGTTCAGGTCATCCCACATATCACAAACGAGATCAAGAGTCGTTTTTACCGCAACGACGGCTGCAAAGACACTCAGATTGCTATTATAGAGGTGGGCGGAACGGCCGGCGATATAGAAAGCCAGCCTTTCCTTGAGTCTATCCGCCAGTTCCAGCATGACATGGGACATGAAAATGTGGCTTTGGTCCACGTTACATTGATCCCTTATCTCCATGCATCCGGAGAAATGAAGACAAAGCCTACGCAGGCCAGTGTCAAGGAATTACAGGGAATGGGGATCCAGCCGGACGTGATCGTATGCCGTACAGAGTATCCGTTAGAGCCGGGGCTCAAGGATAAGATTGCCCTGTTCTGTAATGTTCCGGCCAAACATGTGCTCCAGAATCTGGATGTGGAAACTCTTTATGAGGCTCCGCTCGCCATGGAAAAAGAGCATCTTGCTGATGTGATCTGTGAGTGTCTTGAGTTAGATTGTCCGGAGCCTGATATCACAGAATGGGAAAATATGGTCAATACCATCAAAAATCTGGAAAAGGATGTCACTGTCGCTCTGGTAGGTAAGTATACATCTCTTCATGATGCCTATATCAGTGTTGTAGAATCCCTCAAGCATGGCGGACTTGCCCATAAATGTAATGTAAATATCAAATGGATACCTTCCGAAGAGTTAAACGAGGATAATGTAAATGAGCTTCTGGGTGATGTCAGCGGTGTACTGGTACCGGGAGGTTTCGGAGACCGTGGTATCGACGGCAAGATCACGGCGATCAAATACGCCCGCGAACACAAAGTCCCATTTTTAGGACTTTGCCTCGGAATGCAGCTTGCCATCGTAGAATTTGCCCGGAATGTCATTGGTTTTAATGATGCACACAGCATTGAGCTCGATCCACAGACTACACATCCCGTTATTCATCTGATGCCGGATCAGGATGGCGTAGAAGATATCGGTGGTACATTACGTCTGGGATCCTATCCTTGTGTACTGGATAAGACATCTAAGGCATATGAATTATACGGGGAAGAGACGATCCACGAAAGACACAGACACCGTTATGAGGTCAATAATTATTATCGTGATGATCTTTTAAAAGCCGGCATGGTTCTTTCCGGTCTTTCTCCGGACGGACGTATTGTAGAAATGATGGAGCTTAAGGACCATCCTTGGTTTATCGCCACACAGGCACATCCGGAATTTAAATCCAGACCAAACAGACCACATCCGCTGTTTAACGGTTTTGTAGGAGCCGCTTTGGATTATCAGGATTCTGACAAATAATATAGTGTCGTAGCGTAGAGGAAAACCAGCGTGTAAAACGCTGGTTTTGCCTTTTTTATTGGTAAATACTAATACTTCCTATATTCATTAATATCGTGAATCAGTATCCTGATCCCCCGAATATAACTATCAAACATTCCTTCTCTGTAACATTCTACAATTATCATCCCTATCGGTATTCCGATGATCAGACCAAGCATCCCGGCAAGACGATAACCGATCAGCATAAATATCAATGTCTGAAACGGACTGGTGCCGATATTGTCACCGATCAGCTTCGGCTCCAGCGCCTGACGCACGATCAAAACGACTATATAGATCACGACCAGTATGGCGGCATAGGTATATGAACCGGTGATCAGCCGATATACAGCCCACGGCACAAGCACTGTCCCTGCCCCAAAAAATGGCAGAAAATCAACGATCGCAATGACTACGGCAAGCAGACCGCTGTAACTGATCCCCATAAATGCAAACGGGATCACCGTAATGAAAAAGATGACGATCATTATCTGAAAATGAGCCTTGAAATACCCTCCAATGGCACGGATAAATATCTTTTTGGCTTTGTTCCATACCGTCTGCACACTCTCCGGTGTATTCTTTTGCAGAAGCTCCGAAAAATGATCCTTCTCTACTGTCATAAAATAGGATGCCAGGATCGTAAGAATCGCATAGACGATAAAATCCATCAGCGAGCTGGCAAGAGAACCCACCTTGGAAAGGGAGCCGCTCTTTACCATGGCGATCAAGCCGTCGATTGCTTTTTGGATATATCCGTCCAGTACATTTTCTCTCTGGTCAAATACCAATTTCATATTGGCCGGAATGATATTCCATTTCTCATGAAGTGACTGAAAAACATGCTGCAGGTTTCCGGTGACAGAATCATAGATTTCCGGCAGCTCCTCAACCCATGAACTAAACTGGCCGGCTATGAGGATCACCAGACCGTACCCTGCCGCTATGATCGCTGCCAATACCAGTATGATCACCAATGCCGTTCCATGTTTCCTCATAAGCTTGATCCGTTTTTCCAAAAAATGGATAATGGGATTTGCGATCATTGCTACGATCCACGCCACGATCAAAGGCATCAAAAAGCGTACCAGTGCAGGTACTGCAAAAATAAGCAGCAGTAAGCAGGCCAAAGCAACACCCAGATTTACAAGAATACGCCAGTGCAGGTCCCTTCTGTCCTCTTCCATATAATCAACCCCCTATTTGATACTACCGGGGATATGTTCCATATCCCCGGCAGTTTCTATACTATATTTAATTTTTATCATTCTTTGCCCAGACACAATGCGATCACCGTACCGATGATAAATGTAACAACACCCGTGATACCATCCACAATTGTCATTCCGGCAAGCGAAACACTCATCAGGATAACTACAGGGGATGCAACAACAAGCCCCATGATCCCGCAATACGTCAATGCCTCATACTTTTCCATGAGCATTTCGATCAACTTTGCCACAGCAAAGATACCAACTACGACTCCGATGCCAAACGGTATAAGCACCAGACATATATTGATCACCTTCGGTATATCAAATGCCACCAGTGCGGTGATCAGATTTTTCACACTACCGATCACCGGATAATAATATCCCATCGTCATAAGCATCATCGAACCGCTGACTCCCGGAATAACCATCGTAGCTGCCGCAACAATTCCAACAAGCACCAGTTTGATCAACGAAACCGGTGTCAGCGTCAGTGCCACGTCCGCACCATGCCCACCAAATATCTGAAGCAGAATGATCGATCCAAAAAAGATCAAAAAGACAATCCCATGAGAGATCCGAATCTTCGTCCCCTTGAGATGTCCTGTAAGGATCGGTATCCCCCCAAGGATCAGACCGATAAACAACATACATGTCTGAAACGGAATATGTTCAAACATTGCCACAATAGCAAACGCCAGACCGACAATCCCCACTGCCATGCCAATAAAGTACGGAAGCAGTGTCTTGATACTTTTTACCGGCTGCTTAAAAATGTGAGTCACACCGGAGATGATCTTATCGTAGATTCCCATAGAAACCATCATCGTTCCTCCGCTGACGCCGGGAATCGCATTTGCAATACCGATCACCACACCTCTCAGTATGTCTTTAAATAAATTCATAGATAATTTCCTCCTGATCCAATGCCTAATTTTCACACCAAACACACAGCAAATCATAACACAATTTATATTCATATACAATTATTTTATTTTTTGCTTCATAAAATATTAAGATTTGCAAAGCTATCTATTTGTACTATTTAATGATAATATAGTGTTGGAGGTCGAATACCGTTTGATCTCTGTATCCGATCATCAATCCACAGATTGATTTATAATCTGCAATCTTATTTTTATGAAAGGGTTTTATTATTATGATCAATCGGAAAAATCGTACAGTTCATAAATATATCCTGTCGTCATTGCTTGCTGTCATGCTTTCCGGTACTACAGCAGTTTTATGCTCCGGTCCACAGGCGGAAGCTTTCGGGGCTGCCCGGACAGTCTCCGCCACGGCAGAGCCGGCTGCCACTGTCACTTTCCTCCCCTTGGAGGATCAGACGATCACCCGCATCGATGAGACAAACGATTCAGGCATGATCCGTTCCCATTTTGAGGATTCTGCAGGCAATATATATTCCGACCCTGCAGCTGCTTCCACTACAACGAAACGGCTGAAAAAAGCCGCTGTCCTTCCCTCCAGATATGATCTGCGCGATCATAACCTTGTCACCGGAATCAAGGATCAGGGTGTCACCGGATGCTGCTGGGCCTTCTCTGCCATCAAGGTGATTGAATCCAACTGCATAAAAAACGGTCTTTTCTCCATAAAGGACGCCGATTTTTCAGAGAATCATCTGGCATGGTACTCTTATCATCCGTCCACCATATCATCGGATCCTACTTACTGGGACGGCATTTCATCTGCCTCCAACAGCAGTTCTTCCTTTCAGCCAAGTCCTTTTGCCTACGGTGGTATGTCCGCAACACTGCCTTATGATAATGGCGGTTCTGCCATCCTTGCCAATTTCACATTAGCCAAATGGTGCGGTGCGGAGCTGGAAACTTCCGCTCCTTTTTCCGGGAACACCTCTTCTAATATTGCATCCATGGCATATTCCATGGCAGCAAAAAGCGATCTGCGCTATGATTCCTATGCCCATCTGCAAAATGTATACAATTTCGATGAATATACCGTAGGAAAACAGTATTACTATACGGCTACTACGATGATAACACGCATGAAGCAGGCGATCATGGACTATGGTGCAATGTCCGTCTCTTTCTTTTATAACAAATCCTATCTGCGTACCTCCTCAAACGGCACTGCATATTATCAGACATATTATGCAGGCGAAGAGGCAGTTAAAAATGCGAATCACAGTGTTACGATCGTAGGCTGGGATGATAATTTCTCAGCGTCCAACTTTTCACGTACACCGTCCGGAAACGGTGCATGGCTTATCGCCAACAGTTATGGCACCGATTTCGGTGATAAGGGATACTTCTGGCTGTCCTACTATGATCAGTCCATCTGTGACTGCTCAAGCTTTATCATGGAGGCTTCCGACAATTATGACAATATCTACCAGTACGATGGATTTGGCTGGGGAACAGCAAGCTATGCCGATTCCTATAACCTGAAATCAGCAAATATCTTTAAGGTAGAATCCTCTGCATCTCAAAAGCTCCGTGCAGTCTCCTTTTATACCCTGACAGATAATCAGCCTTTTAAGATCCAGATTTACAGAGGGGTCCGCCTGGCTCCTACCGATGGAGTCCTTGTATCCTCCTGTACCACAACCGGGACAGCTACTCAGAATGGCTATCACACCATCTCTTTAAATTCACCTGTAAATC
This sequence comes from Lachnospiraceae bacterium, assembly GCA_022774505.1. Taxonomy (GTDB): domain Bacteria; phylum Bacillota; class Clostridia; order Lachnospirales; family Lachnospiraceae; genus Jutongia. The sequence continues at coordinate 22,793 of JALFLW010000102.1, read as the reverse complement.
TGTCGTCGGGCGAACGATTTTCTGTCGTTGTCACTTATATACAACAGGAAACCGGCAAAAAAGTATATGTTCCAATAGAAGGACGCGACAGTACAGATTCCTCTATGAATATAAGCTATGGCTCCAAAGAGGGACAAAGCTTCCTCTTCACAAAGGATACCATCAAAAATGCCAATAGTTCTATCCACTGGCTGGATACAGCATTATTGGGATATAACAATATCTGTATAAAAGCCTTCACAGACAATACCATGGAATCCGCAGATGCCCTTCCTTCCGTGATAAAAACCATTAAACTGGGACGTAGCGAAAAATACCAGCTTTCCCGTAAATATTCCGGATACACAAGCAATGATACCTCTCTGGCATCTGTCAGCAGCACCGGCAGGGTCACCACATACAAAAGGGGGATTACCTCTGTTTCTGTTACCAGGGGCAATAGCAATTTCCTGTATCGTATCAATATCAAGAAAGCTCCGTCAAAGATCACCTTTAAATCTGTCGGAAAAAATAAAAAAATTAAAAAAGGAAAGCATTTCACGCTGAAAGTGAAGCTTTCCTCCGGATCTGCAAGCAATAAACTGACTTTCCATTCTTCTCATCCGGGTATAGCGAAGGTTTCCAAAAAAGGAAAAGTCACTGCACGCCGCCGTGGCAAGACAACCATCACTGTTAAAACCTATAATGGAAAGAAAGCAAAGCTAAAGCTTACTGTCATCTGATCAGCCAAAAATCCGGTCAATCAGATAAGCTATTCTTTGTCCTGTCCGGCATTATCCATAAATGTCGCAAAAAATTCGGGACACATATCCATAAGGGTCTGTTCCTGCCTCTCCTGGCTGACCAGATCCAATACCGGTTTCATAACCTTCTGGAACCGCTCCGGATCCTTGGACAGCCGGAGTATCTCCGCTGTGTTCACGGCATCTGCCAGTGCCGTATGCTGTGCTCCCTGAAATTCATAGTCTGCCGCAGAGACTGCATAGGACAGTTTGATCCTGTGATGAAGTCCCAGCAGCTTACGAAATTCCTCCTGAAAATCCGTCCAATGCTTCTCCATCTCCCCGATGATCTCCCCGGGATAGCTCTTAAATGCCGCTTCGTGCTGAAACTGACGGATATCTGACATACTCCAGGAATAATACCGTGTCTCTTCCTTCCCGATCCAGCCTGCAAAATCATCCATCGCCACTGCAAAATCCGGTGCTCCCACAAGCTTATCATCTGTAATCCCCGTAAGATCTATGATCACGGCATCCATAGGACCGAATTCCGGTTTCACATAGCTTTGATATGTATCAACCACATTAAATTGTTCGTCCATACGCACGGCACCGATTTCAATCAATTCACTGGACAGTTTGTTTTTTCCCCGCCACTGTTTTTCTATTTTATTCATCTCCAAATCAATCATAATATGCTGCATTTTCTTACTCCCTATATTTTGTTATAATCGACATTTTTTGCACCTATATATAGTATCTAATCTTGACTTTTTTCCTATTATATGGTAATATTTGAGTGTAGTTTTAACAATTGTTATAGAATCATCCCCCTATTATGATCTGTGACAATCCCGTAATCAAAGGAGGCGTACTATGAGTCAATCCGATATTAATAAGGTTAGGCGTTCCGTAGGTATGAATATTGGCAGCAAGGTAAAGATCCGTGCAAACCGTGGACGACATAAAATCGATATTACCGAAGGCATTATCAGTAAAACTTATCCAAGCATCTTTCTGGTCGAGATTTCAAATGAACTTGATTCCACTACCCAAACAGTTTCCTATAGTTATACAGATGTATTAACAAAGGATGTTCAGATGCAGTTAATGTAAATGATAATTCAAAAGCCATCCATGCTTGGATGGCTTTTTTAGTGTATAGGATTAGGATGTCAAAAGTCCATTTTCATGACGGAGATATTTTTTTGAAGACCTAATCTGTATAGAAAAATACTCGTAACATAGCGGAAAATCAACGAATATGACGAATCAGTTTCAGAAAGGCAAAACACAGGGTTTTGCCTTTTTCATATCATTTCATTTCCCTGGATCAGGCTCTGCCGCAGCAGAATTTGTATTTCTTGCCACTTCCGCAAGGGCAAGGATCATTTCTTCCTACTTTCTTTTCCTTTACGATGGTTCCTGACTTTTTCTGCTCCAGATAAAGCTCTTTTCTACGCTCCGGTGTCAGAAGCTCATCCCATGCAGGCAGTTCATAAAGCCAGTCAGCCTTTGCCTCTACCATATGATAATAAAGCTGCTCCAGATCAATATCAAGACTAACCTGTGTATTCTCATCCATTTCTTCGATCGGATTTGGTATCTTCAGGCTCTCGTTAATACCATCCAGAAATCCTACCATATACTTTAATTCCATATTATATTTATCAGCAAGCTCCTTCACGGTACCGGAAACTACCTCATCCGGCTTTGCCAGAAGCTGCTCATATACAGCCTTTTCCTCATTAAAATATTTGCCCCAGATTGCCTGTCCTGCCTTTGAATTAATATCTACGCCATATGCGTACTCTCTCCAGTCCTGCAGTAATGCCATTTTATAAACCTCTCTTTTTCTTAATTTAACCTATTGGATCGTTTAAATCCCAATCATTAACATGATATCATTTGCCGGAATATGTGTCAATCTGCTTGTCATACTTTTTCTTAGGTGTTAAAATATAGTCAGCTATGGATTCTTTCTTTCATACTTGCAAATCCATAAGCATTGATTGAAGATAACTTCAGAATGGAGGACAAAATGCAATTTTTGCCAACCGAAGAAAATGTAAAAATTGGTGGAAGAACTATTTTCCGTGACAATATCCGTTATCTGGGCTATTCTGCCACCTCTATATCTTTCCGTTTCACCGGAAAAAAAGCACAGGCAGTGATCATCTCTGATCCGGCAGACTGGCCGGACGAGCATCATGCATGGATCGGAATATTTATTAACGATGCCACCGTGCCTGTAAAACGAGTGGAACTTCAAAAGCTGCGTCAGACTGTTGATCTGTATGACGCAGAGACAACACAAACCGTTACTGTCACTATTATGAAATACAGTGAGCCCGAATATGCCATCTGCGGCATTGAAAAGCTTATCATTGACACAGACGAGCTGCTGCCACCGCCACCGGCCAAATCCCGCAGGATCCAGATGATCGGAGATTCTATCACCTGTGGCTACGGTGTCGAGGGATCTGTCGAGGATCTTGTACATGATACTGCTGTAGAAAATCCTACCAAATCCTATTCGGTAAAAACAGCCCGTGCACTGAATGCCGATTTTGAGATCGTTGCCTGGAACGGAAAAGGGGTGATCTCTGCCTACATCGGTGAAGACGATGACCAGCCGGACGATTCCTGGCTTGTTCCAATGCTCTATGAATACACGGACGCCGGCTGCTGCCAGCAATTTTTCCATGAGCCGCCCTCTATGTGGGAAAAATGGGACCACAGCAGTTTTGAACCGGATCTGATCACTGTATACCTCGGCACAAACGATGCCAGTTATACAAAAAATTATCCGGAACGCAAAAAGGCTTTCGGACTTGTTTATCAGGGATTTCTGCGCAATATCCACCAGAAACATCCCCATGCAAAGATTCTTTGTATGCTCGGCACAATGGAGTATTCTCTGTGTTCTACCGTACAACATGCCGTAAAAGAGTTTTCCAATGCAAACAAAGATGTCGAGATCAAATATCTGCAGCTTCCTCCGCAGGATGAAGAAAATGACGGCTTAGGAACCTTCTGGCATCCTACAGAAGCAACTCATGAGAAAGCAGCACAGCTTGTGATCCATGCTGCCAAAGAATTGATGGGCTGGGATTAATTTTCCAGCCTCATTATAGATAGTAAATAGAGAGAGAGGATATATCACAATGGGAAACATATCACTATTGGACTGCACACTCCGTGACGGAGGATATGTAAATGACTGGAAATTCGGTCGTGAAAATCTTACCAGTATCTTTGAACGTCTGGTTGATTCAAAGGTAGATATTATAGAGATCGGATTTCTCGATGACCGCCGCCCCTTCGATGCAGACCGCAGTATTATGCCGGACACGGAAAGTGCCCGCAAAATATATGGTCATTTGGACCGCAAACAGGCTATGGTCGTAGGAATGATCGACTATGGCACATGCTCGATCGATCATCTGGAACCCTGCAGTGAGAGCTGTCTGGATGGTATCCGGGTCATCTTCAAAAAGCATCTGATGCATGAGGCCATGGCATTCTGCAAAGAAGTAAAGGAGCTGGGCTATAAGGTATTTTCCCAGCTGGTTTCAATCACCAGCTATGATGACGAAGAATTAATGGAACTGATCGGACTCGTAAACGAAGTAAAACCATATGCCGTTTCCATGGTAGACACATATGGTCTGCTCCATCCGGAGGATCTCCTGCATTACTATACGCTTTTGGACGAGAATGTGGCCCCGGAGGTTGGAATCGGTTTTCATGCACATAATAATTTCCAGCTGGGCTATGCCAACGCACTGGCATTTCTTTCCAAAGAAGCCCATCACGATATCGTTGTGGACGGCACACTCTACGGAATGGGAAAAAGTGCCGGCAATGCCCCTCTGGAGCTTTTGGCTATGCGGCTGAATGACAAATTCGGTAAAGCTTACCACATCCATCCGATGCTGGAAAGCATTGAAGAAAGTATTATGGACTTTTATTCGACCTCTCCATGGGGATACAAGATGTTCTTTTATCTGTGTGCCAAGAATAAATGTCATCCGAATTATCTTTCTTTCTATGAAGAAAAGAAAAATCTGTCCGTCTCAAAGATTGATAATATCCTCGGCCAGATTGAACCGGAAGAGAAAAAACTCCTTTTCGATAAAGATGTGGCAGAAAAATTATATGAGAAATTTCTGGACAGTGAATACAGCGATATCAAAGACAAGATTGCCTTTTCCAAGGAAATCGGCAAAAAAGATCTGCTGATCATCGGCCCCGGCAAAAATATCCAGCTGCAGGAGGACAAGGTCAGAAAATTTATCAAGGCCAATTCCCCGTATATTATCGCTATCAATTACATTCCCGAGGGAATTCCTGTTGACTGTGTCTTCGTGACAAACGGAAAACGATATCATGAGATGACTCTTCCACTGCAGGCACCGGACCACCGAAATATCCATTTTCTGGCTACGTCTAATGTGGAATGCCGCAACGGCAGCTTTGATTTCGTTGTAAATCGTGCTCCTCTCTTGGAAACCAATGAAAATATCATTGATAATTCATTTTTGATGCTGATCAAATTTTTGCGAAGCATTGATGTAGATACCATTTATTGTGCCGGTTTCGACGGATATTCAGACAAAGAGGATAATTACTGTAATCCGGATATGGAATATTTCTTTGTCAAGCAGGCTGCTTCCCGTTTAAATAAACATATGAAGGAAGCGATCACAGAATTTCGCAAGACAATGACAATAGAATTTATCACATATTCATCTTATGACGAAGTGGAGGATATCAATGGTGCATCAATATAAAGCAGCTGCATTTGATCTGGATGGTACTTTACTGGATACGTCCGAGGGCGTTTTGGCTGCGGTCCGGTATACCATCGACAAATTCGGTTTTGAGCCTCTTTCAGAAACACAGCTCAAGACTTTTATCGGCCCACCGATCCAGAATTCCTTTGCCAGACAGTATGGTCTGGAGGGCGGGATCCTGCAGGAGATCGCGACGGTATTTCGCGACCGTTATAAAGATGTAGATCTTTTAAAGGCAGTCCCTTATCCCGGCATCTATGATGTATTTCAAACCTTAAATGACCACGGCATACAGCCGGTGATCGCAACATATAAACGGCAGGATTATGCCACTATGATCCTTGAGCATTTTCATTTTAATGATTATACCGATATTATGTTTGGAGCTGATCATGAAAACAAACTAAAAAAGAAAGATATTATCGAAATGGCTCTCCATGAGGCGGGTATTTCTGATCCTGCTGATTCTGTCATGGTCGGAGACAGCGACAACGATGCCATTGGTGCTGATGCTATCGGAAGCGATTTTATCGGTGTCACCTACGGTTTTGGTTTTAAAAGCAGAGAAGACGTTATGAAATTCCCTGCCATCGGTGTTGCCAAAACAACGGCAGAAATCACTAAAATAATCTTAGGAGGCACAAAATGAAAATAAAAGTAGCACAATATATTGCAGATTTCCTGACAGATAACGGAATCACCGACTGCTTCATGGTAACCGGTGGCGGAGCCATGCATTTAGATGATGCACTTGGTCACAAGGATGGGCTGAACTGCATCTTCAACCACCATGAGCAGGCATGCTCTATTGCAGCCGAGGGATATACCAGACTCACCGGAAAGCTTGCGGCTGTGTGTGTCACAAGCGGTCCCGGAGGGACAAATGCCATTACCGGTGTCATGGGCGGATGGCTCGACTCCATCCCTATGTTTATCCTCTCCGGTCAGGTAAAAAGAGAGACCACGATCTGGTCCTGCCCGGAGCTTGGACTCCGCCAGCTGGGAGATCAGGAATTTGATATTATCCACTCTGTCTCCAATATGACCAAATACGCTGTCATGCTGACAAATCCGCTTGAGACGGCTTATCATCTTGAAAAGGCATTGTATCTGGCATTGAACGGACGGGGAGGCCCTGTCTGGATCGATATTCCACTGGATGTCCAGGGTGCTGTAATAGAGACAGAGGACCTGATCCATTTTGATCCGTCTTCTGAAAAGCCATGGGCGCTGCCTGAATTAAAGGCTGATACTATTTCCACGATCCTCGAAAAGATCCACCGGGCAAAGGCACCTCTGATTTTAGCCGGTACGGGAATACGTCTCGGCAAGGCAGAAGAAGAATTTCTGCAGCTCCTGAAAAAACTGCAGATTCCGGTAGTTACTGCCTGGAATGCCAACGATACGGTAGCATATGACAATCCGTATTTCGCCGGAATGCCCGGTACAGTCGGCACACGTCCCGGCAATTTTGCCATCCAGAACTGTGATCTGCTTCTCAGTCTCGGCTGCCGCATGAATATCCGGATGATCGGATATAATCATTTTGATTTTGCCAAAAATGCTTACAAGATTGTAGTGGATATCGACCCAAGAGAACTGATCAAACCTACCGTTCACGTTGATATGCCTGTCAATGCCGATGTTAAAGATTTCCTTCTGCAGATGCTTGCACAGGAATATACTCCGGCTCCACAGCATACAGCCTGGACAAAATGGTGTCGTGATCTGGTGGAGAAATACCCTGCCGCACTCCCTTCTTATCACAAGACAGACGCGGAAGATATCAATCCTTATATATTTACGGATATCCTTTTTGATCATCTGCAGGACAATGACCGGATCATCTGCGGAAACGGAAGTGCCTGTGTCGTAACTTTCCAGGCCGGCAAAATAAAACAGGGCCAGAGAATGTTTACAAACTCCGGCTGTGCTGCCATGGGATACGGTTTTCCTGCAGCCATCGGTGCTGCGATCGCAGATAACAGCAAACGTACTATCTGCATTGATGGTGACGGCAGTGTGATGATGAACATTCAGGAACTGGCAACCGTCGCTTATAACCGCCTTAATATGAAACTGATCCTTTTAAATAATAACGGTTATCATTCTATCCGGCAGACACAGAGAAACCTCTTTAAACCGCCATTTATCGGTATAGACTCCGACAGCGGTATCTGTTTCCCTGACTTTGGGAAGCTGGCTGACGCATTCGGTATTTCATATCACCTGTTGAAAAATGAGGAAGAATGTCACAAAGAGCTTGATTCCATATTAAACGAAGATGGCCCTTGCATCTGCGAAGTGATCATTGATCCGGATCAGAATTTTGCACCAAAATCTTCCTCCAAAGTACTTCCTGACGGCCGGATCGTATCACCTTCCCTGGATGATATGGCTCCGTTTCTTGACCGGGATGAATTTGAACAGATTCACTATTTACACTAACAATGGCAAAACCGGCGTTTTCCTGATTTCACTAAAAAGTACAAAACCAGCGTTTTGCTTTTACAAAACAAAAAAACGGACATCCACTGTCAATAAATCAGTGGATGTCCGTTTTTTATCCCCGGAAAGACTTAGGTGCGGTATCACTCTGCCGTTCGGAGATTCCCCGCCGTTTTGGCCCGGATCACCTGAAATACCGTGACCGCACTAAGCACTAACATATAAATAACTAAAATAATGATCGAAAAATGATAATTAAGCTTCGTCCATGCACCTCCCTGCAGAGGATTCATGATCAGCAAAAAGGCGATCAGAATAATATATTCTGCATACGCATGCTCCTTCTCATTCAGGAATGATATCATTGCCGGAATCAGATAAAGTATACAATACTGACCGGAATGAGATGGTGCGATCAATAAAACCAGCAGAATAGAAAGCCATCTCTGCCACTTTCCTTTTAACATAGGTGCCGTAATAACAAAGAATAAACAAATTACATATGTGATATATTTAAATGCTGTCTGCACTGCCTCGGAACCGCTTAATCCCATATTGAGAAATGATGCATAGAGCGTACATCCTTCGGAAGAATTATAGGCATCCAGATTTAATTTCATATTTTGGAACATTGTCGCAATATTGGCAAATCCGCCTTTAAAAAACAAAAACGGCAGCAGTCCAAAAATAATCCCATATACGATGACATGTGCAATCTCTTTCCATTTTTTATCATAGATCAAAAATATACCAAGAACTGCCGGAGTCATTTTAAATGAAGTGGCAATTGCCAGACACATAAGAGCCAGTTCTCTCTTCCATACTATCTTATCATCATAATAACGCAGGTAAACCAATGTGCAGATGAGCGTATGTATAATAAAATTGCCCCTCTCCACCGAATACATCAATGGAGCCGAAAGGATCACGGCAAATGCAGCAAGTGACCGTATCACCTCCGATCCCTCCTTGCAGCGGCATAGGGTCTGGTATAAGATGACCATCGTGGCGATCAGAAAGATCATATAGATGATCATAAAATGCGTATTCTGATACATATTCACGAAATAGGAGTTCTGCCAATATGGTGTCATATCAACGGTCCTTGAAAACAGATAGGAGATCAGATAAGATAACGGTGGATATGCCTTTTCTCCTAATCCGGTATACATCGTATTGTGGTACACATCCTTTTGAGAAGAATATCCGGTAACATTCGTGGCATCTGCCAGAAAATCTCTCGTAGAAAAGAAAAATGTTTCAAATTGCCTGCTATCCGTCCCCTCAACACAGATATAGCCGATCCATACGGAAAAAAGCAGGAGAATCCCGGCAATAAATATCACTTCAAATGTTTTATTATCTTTCAGTAACTTTTTCATATCTGCCTCCCTATTTTCTATGAGTGATCCGGATTCCCGTCAGATAACAAAGTGTCTTGATATAGCTGATAATAAAACGTAACAGCTGACGTTTCGATTCTCCATATAATCTTTTGCTGAAGCTGATCGGCACCTCTCCGATCTTCTGACTTCCCTTCTCCAGACGAAGTTTTAATAAAACCTCCTGAAGCACGTCATAATTTCTACAGGTTAATGTGACCTTTTTCAGATCCTGTGTGCGGTACATACGATAATCAGTAGAAATATCCTTTGCCTTGATCCCAAGGAAAATACGGAATATCGTATTCAATATCTTCGACATGATCTGGGAAGATTTACTGTCATTTGTCACACCACCCTTAACATATCTTGAACCAATAACGACATCACAGTTTTCTTCGACAAATTTTTTATGTATCTGCGGAATATACTTTGGCGGATGTGAGCCATCACTGTCCAGGATCAGGAACTTGTCCTTACCTGCCTCCTCGATCCCGGTACGAAATGCGCCTCCAAATCCCGGATATTTCTGGTTAATATATCGTGCACCATATTTCTGACATACGCCTTCCGTATTATCTAATGGCTTTTCAGTATCGATCACAAGGATCTCATACTCCTCACCACACTTTTTTACCTCTTCAATAATCTCCGGTAATAATACACGCAGATTTTCTTCTTCCTTATATGCCAGCAGCACAACACTGATGCCCATTATTCTTATCCTCCCTTTCGGATTACTGTTTATTTGCCTGAGCGGTCTAACCGCATAATAAAAACCAATGATAATTATAAGTTACTGCTTATAGTAATGTCAAGAAAATCCCATGGTGTGGATGTAAATGCTGCAAGACCGGACAGTTCCACAGATATTTTTTTATGCAAGGACATTTGTATAGACCCTGTTTTCATGTTACAATTTATTTACTTAAATTAAAGAAAGGAATCTATCATTATGAAAAAAACGTTCAAAAAAAGAGTTGCTCTATTATTAGCTGCTGCATTGACACTGTCCGTTATATCGGTCAGTCCTGCACAAGCTGCCAGGAAAAAGAAGGCTGACTTTGATCCAAATGGCACATATCATGCTACTCTCGGTATCCAGACATGTACAGATCTCTGGCTGACGCATATGGGCTATTACGAAAAATCCCAAAACAGCTATTACAATACTAAAAATGCTGACAAACTGATGTACAAAAACAAGGACACGAACAAAGATACTGCCGCTGCCGGTACGCTGACCAATGCAGAAATTGCCGGAAACGGCACATATACTGTCAAACTGGAAGGCTTAGATTCCATGAATGAGACAGACATCTCCCAGCTCCATATCGCCACAGATATTCCTTTAAATGATACAGTGAAATTTACCGATGTCAAAGCATCGATCAATGGCAAAGAAATCCTGAGTTTTGATGAAGGTGTTCCGGAAAATGAAGACCCTTATCTTCAGGGGGGTATGGTAATCCTTTTGCTGAATCACTGGCGGGCAGAGCTCGTTAAGGAAGTGGCCGCCAAGGGACTTTCTGAAACAGTGGAGAGTGGTTACAAGCTCTTAAATGGTACGCAGGATGAAAATGTCGAGATCACCTTCACCGTATCCGGTTTTGACTATGATAATCCGGATGCCACGGCAGCCACCGAGACACCTGCCACAAAAAACACCTCTGACTCCGGTGATGCCACAGACAGCTCCTCTTCTGTTCCTGCGGTACCGGTTGCAATTGTCGTGATCATTATCGCCGTGATCGGCATCGGCATTATTATCGTCAGAAAAAAGAAGAAATAAACGGGTGGATTCAAAACCAGCGTTTTGCCCTTGTCTTCCCACTACATATGAGTATTTTCCTATACACTTAAAATACCGTTCTCTGATCACGCTTTTAGAGAACGGTACTTTTTTTCGATTATAAAAAATTATTTTTTAACGGTTATCTGAACGACTGCCTTTTTTCCATTGGAAAGAGATAAAGTAATCTTACATTTCCCCTTCTTTCTCGCAGTAACAACACCCTTGCTGTTGATCGTTGCTATTCTTGGATTAGATGTTTTTAACCGGACCAGACCAATATATCCCTTTGTAATACTATATTTGATCTTCTTTTTCTTTTTAACCTTGATCGTGATCTTTTTCTTTGCAGCAGTTATTTTATATACCTTTTTCTTGGTCCGTGTAGTCGTCACCGCAGTATTTTTTTCCTTAACACCGGCTACCGTAAACGGAACCATGACATACAAGCCATCCGCTGTTTCCAGGCGAGCAACATAATTACCGTTTTTCCGAACATGTACTGTCGTATCAGTTATCACATTGACGCGGTTAGATGTATTCCAAAACTGGTCACTCATCAAAATAGACGGGTCATAATCGCCAGCCGTGACGCGGATCGTACCGCTCTCACCTTGAAATGTGATCTGTGCATCCGATGAATCCGAAGCAAGCTTGTTGGAAACAATGGAGAAGCGTGAAGCGTCAGGGATAAATCCAAGATATGTCGTAAAGGAAAGATCCTTCGTACCATTCCAACGATTTCCACGATAATAATAGGTTCCCGGAGTCAGATAACAGGTATACATCGCATCCTGTACACTCTGAAGTGTCTTTCCATTAAAAATACGGGAAGTGAGTGCCTTGTCAGAGAAAAGTTCCCAGGTGATATAGCTTTCCTTGCAAAGAGGCATAGACAAAAGCCATCCGCTCTCCTTTACGACAAAGCTATGTACGCTGCTATAGCCACTCCAGTCGGTAGTGATCGTATCTGTGGTAAGAGAGGCATTGGCATTAACCGCATTGGTCAGCTCTTCCTTCTTGCTCATTACCGGTACAGTAACATCCGCTGTGATATTATAGTCCGGCTGCACATTGGAATAACTCACTCCTGCAGAAGTATTCGGAATAAATCCGATAAAAGACGATATCGTCAGCGGCTTCGTCCCATTCCAACGGGATGCCTTGTAATAATATGTACCGGCAGAAACGGAATACGAGGAAATCTCATCTCTGCTGGAATCACAGCCCCGTGCCTCCTTCAGAGACGAAGTCAGAGAGCTATTGGTATATACGGAAGCCTTTGCATATCCCTCCGGGCTGATCGGTGCCACGAGCAGTGTGCCGGCACACGGCAGAGAAAACTGATATAACGGTGTGTCTCCTTTCCAGTCAGTCTGAATGACATCCTGTGTGCTCGCCGGATAATCATTATCAATGTAACTGCGGAAATCCGCAACATTCTTTACGATGGCATAATCAAGCACCTTCGCTGCATCTGCCGCCGAAGCATGCTGAGTTTTCCCTCCACAGAAACCGGAAGAAGTAAGAACCAGAGCCACCGTCAGAATACAGATACATATGTTTCTTAATAACGTGTTGGTTTTTTTCATAAATACCCTCATTTCTTTCATTTGTTCATTGTCTGTTTCGTGTTAAAAACAATCCAACTTAAGTATATGAAGAAAAAGCGGGCAAGTCAATAAAATTCATGCGGTTGGGCAAAATTTTACAAGGATTTCTTAACTTCACGGATTCAGGTATAAGAATACCTAATCAAACAAAACGATATATTTTTCATCGTATAGCTTTTCTTTTCTTCTTTTGATAATCTTATCAATTTCCTGCTCTAAATTCATATTGTACTTTCCTCCCTTATCTATTGTTTGGTAATTTTACATTTTTTCTTCTATTACACTTCGAAATGCTTCATAATTTTTCTCGTTGCATCCCTCAACCTTCGCACACCAGAAAATAAATTGTGCCCAGACTGTTTCTGATGTAGTATAACATGCAACTATCCATATTTTTTTCAAAATTTTTTGCGGCAGGAGTAAAACAAAGGATGAGAATGCTTCTTGACTTTTCTCCGGTTCGTTTTATACTAAATACAAATCAATCGATTTATAAATAAGAAACTTACTGTCAAGGAAGTGATGAAATGCAGACAAACACATTACCTCAGAATCATATGGAAATATACTGGCATGATTATGCCTGCCAGATGGAAAATATCAATATCCGTAGCGCAAGCCTCACCGAAAAGGCTTCCATTATCGGCCGAACCGGTCTTATGCTGTTATCCTGCGGAACAGGAGCCTGGAGAGTTCGAAGCTCTATGAATTCATTGGCAGAACTGCTGAATATCACATGCACCGCCAATATCGGACTTATGTCTATTGATTACACCTGTTTTGACGGCGATCATTGTTTTTCCCAGTCTCTCTGTCTGACCAACACCGGTGTAAATACCTCCAAGCTGAATCGGCTGGAGCATTTTATTCAGGAATTCCCCCAAAAATGTGATACTTTATCCGGAGAACAGCTTCACGCCCAATTGGACGAGATCGAACAGCTCCACGGTCTTTATTCTCCCGTGGCTTTGGGATTCGCTGCCGCTCTGGCATGTGGATGCTTTACATTTCTGCTGGGAGGCGATCTGAATGAAATGATTCTCGCTTTTCTCGGTGCCGGTATCGGTAATTTTCTGCGGTGTAAATTGACAAAGCATCATTTTACATTATTTCTGTGCATTGTGTCCTCCGTTGCTGCCGCCTGCCTGATTTATGTGGGGGCTCTCAAGCTGGCCGAAACATTTTTCTCCGTGTCGCTGCAGCATGAAGCAGGATATATCTGTTCAATGCTGTTTATTATTCCGGGCTTTCCATTTATCACCAGTGGTATTGATCTCGCCAAGCTGGATATGCGTTCCGGTCTGGAACGTCTGGCATATGCCATCGTGATCATTGTGGTGGCAACCATTACCGCCTGGATCATGGCATTGCTGTTCCATTTAAAGCCAATGGACTTTCCGCCATTAAATTTATCAGCCGGAACACTTTTATTATTCCGGCTGATCACAAGCTTTGGTGGTGTATTCGGTTTCTCTATTATGTTTAACAGCCCCCTGTCCATTGCTGCCGCCGCTGCTTTTATTGGCGCCATTGCAAATACACTTCGTCTGGAACTGGTAGATTTCGTGACAATCCCGCCTGCTGCCGCTGCTTTCATCGGGGCATTGACTGCCGGTATTTTAGCATCTCTGCTCAAAAATAAACTTGGCTATCCACGAATCTCCATCACAGTTCCCGCCATCGTGATCATGGTTCCCGGTCTGTATCTTTACAAGGCAGTTTATAATCTGGGCATTATGTCTCTGACCACCTCAGCTTCCTGGTTTGCATCTGCAATGCTGATCATTATGGCTCTGCCTCTTGGTCTGATATTCGCCCGCATTATCACGGATAAGTCATTCCGTTACTGCACCTGAATCAGATCCACGATCCCTTCAGGAGATATTCGTCTCTCTTAGCTCCTACGGAAACAAATTGGATTTCGTGATCCAGCAGCTTCTCCAGCAATGCAATATATGCCTTTGCATTGTCGGGAAGCTCTTCCCAGGTGCGGCACTTGGAAATACTCTGCTGCCACCCCGGTATGGTTTCCACTACCGGTTCATATTTTTCCAGATCACAGCCCGGATCAAATCTGTCTGTCATCTGATCTCCGTATCGATATCCGGTAATTACCGGAATTTCTGTAAACGCACTCAGCACATCCAGCTTTGTAAGCGCAATTTTATCTGCATTCTGACACTTTAAACCGTAACGGCTGGCGGGTATATCCACAGGACCTACCCGCCGTGGTCTTCCTGTGGCTGCACCATATTCTCCTCCCAGCCTTCTAAGCATATCCAGCCAGGATTGCGGCATTGCCGTTTCAGCCACAAAAGGTCCTGCTCCTACACATGTAGAATATGCTTTCAGCACGCCGACGACGTGATCGGGAACGTGTGCCGGAATCCCTGCCCCGATCGGAGCATATGCGGCGATTGTAGATGAGCTGGAAGTATACGGAAAGATGCCATAATCAATATCTCTCATCGCTCCAAGCTGTGCCTCCAAAATGACTTTTTTGCCTTTCTTCAATGATTCATCCAGAAATTCCCCGGTGTCGCAAATATAAGCCTTGAATTTTTCTGCCTGCTCTTCACACCATTTATAAAGCGCCGGAAGCGACATGGGTTCCTGGTGATATCAGCCTGCAAGCTCCATATTTTTGGCATCCAGCATCATTTTCAGACGTGCCTTCATATTCTCTTCGTCTAACCGGAGCAGATCTCCCATACGCAATGTTTTTTTGCGGTATTTATCACTGTAAGCATAGGCAATCCCCCTTCTGGTGGAACCAAATGCCGCTCCGCTTCTGGCCAGACGATCCTCCTCCAATTCATCCTGTATCCGGTGCCAGGGCATAGAAATTGTGGCTCTGGTGGAAATTTTCAGATTTTTCGGTGATACTGCCACATCCTTTTCCCGCAGCTTTTGGATCTCATTTTCCAGATGCTCCGGATCAACGACCATTCCATCTCCTAGAACACAGGTCACACCTGAATGTAAAATACCGGAGGGAATCAGATTCAAAATAAATTTTCCCTGCTCTGTCACTACGGTGTGCCCGGCATTATTTCCTCCCTGATAACGCACAACCACATCTGCCTGTCCGGCAAGCAGATCGATCACTCTGCCTTTTCCCTCATCGCCCCAGTTTATTCCCGTTACAGCTGTCAGCATAATTCTTCCTCCTCTGTGTTTATGGACTTTACAAGTCCCAGAACATCTTGTTTTTTTCTTCGAGATTTATTATACTGACCCTGTAGAAATATGTAAAAGCTATTATTGATATGATTGATATAACATTTTGATATACCAGAAGGAAATGCGTGCGATAAACGCTCAGAAATGAGGATTTTTATGAATATAAATTTTGAATACTATAAGATATTTTATTATGTAGCCAAATACGGCAGTCTCACGAAAGCCGCAAGGGTTCTTGGAAACAGCCAGCCAAATATTACCCGTGCCATGAATTGTCTGGAATGCGAAATCCACTGTACCCTCTTTATCCGAACAAACCGCGGTGTCCGGCTCACACCGGAGGGAGAACGTCTTTACACAAGAGTATCTGCCGCCATGGCACAATTACAGCTGGCAGAGGAAGAACTTACCGAAAGCACCGGTCTGGAGCACGGCAGCATTTCCATCGGTGCCAGCGAAACCGCACTCAGCATTTACCTGTTGGAGCGGCTGAAAATTTTTCATATGACATACCCCGGTATCCGTCTTAAAATTTACAATCATTCTACTCCTCAGGCAGTGGATGCGGTCAAAAACGGAGAAATCGATTTTGCAGTCGTTACCACTCCTACAACGGCAAAACCTCCCTTGAAGGAGGTAAAACTTCAATCCTTCCGGGAGGTTCTGATCGGCGGTAAAACATTTACTGCATTAAGCAGCCAGACTCTGTCCTTGTGGGAGCTACAAAATTATCCCCTGATCTGTCTGGGCAAAGAAACCATGACCTTTGCATTTTATCATCAGCTATTTCTTTCCTATGGCCTGGAATTGGAACCGGATACAGAGGTTGCAACGACAGACCAGATCCTGCCTCTCGTCAAGTCCGAGCTGGGACTTGCTTTTATTCCGGAATTTATGACAATTCCTGCTATTCAAAGCCATGAGGTGATTCCCATACAGTTACAGGAAACCATTCCGTGTCGTCACATTTGTATGGTTTCAGACTTTCAAAGACCTTTGAGTAGTGCGGCAAAAAAACTGAAGGATCTGATTCTGCAATCATAGCTCCAGACTATCTTTTCCTGCTTTTTTCATCAGCTCTTCTCTGCTTGCCAGCACAATGCCGTCAATTTCCGTAAGATAATGTAATATCTTTTTTTCAAACTGCCTGATTGGAAGAAGCACACCGATCTCATCAAATTTGCGTTCATTCTTCAAGCCAGTTTCCTGACCATAATACACCATTGCCGAAAGAGCGCATTTCTGAATCTGCTGAAAGGCATCCCATATGATCGCATACGCCTGTGCTTCACTCATTCCAAGAGCTGCCGTGTCCGGAAGCGCATACAGAATAAAAATTCCCCGCTTTGGATTTACATAGTCCTCTTTAATGTCCAGATCATCCGTATAACGGCGCACAATATCATATCCATCTGCAAGATAGATCTTTGATCTCGGTGCACAGACATGATTTTTCAATATCTCCTGATACTTATTCCATTCGTGAGAAGAAATTTTGCGTTTTTCTGTTTCCTGCTTATTTCCATCCACATCTGTAAGCAACACCGGATTGTCCCCCGCTTTACCATGAAATCGTTTCGGGATCAGATATGCCTCCCGAAGCAGGTCGAACATACTCCGCTGGCAGATTTCCAACAGCAGAGCGCTGATATCCTGATTTTCATATGCCGAAAAAAGAGCTTTTGCAAAATGCTGTGATCTCGTATCCGGAGATATATTCTCCTCCGAAAAACGGTCATAAAAGATTTCTTCCAACCGTCCACAAGCCTCCGGTGACTGAAGTATTTTGCCAAAAACCTCCTCAACCTCTGTTTCCCTTGGAATTTTTTTCAGTGTAGCAGACATATTATCACTCTTTTCTTTTTTTATTGAAGATATCTCTTTTCTCTGCGATATCCGTATTTCTTTTTTCGGCTCCTATTATACTCTCAATCTTCATAAATACAATCCCCTTATACAGCCGGTCCTACCGTCAACGTGATCGTAAGGCTTTTGCCATCCTTACTCTCTGCTGTCAGCTTGCCATGATGCGCCTCTGCCACTGCCTTTGCAACAGAAAGTCCAATACCGCTTCCACCTGTCGCCGAATTTCTGGAGGCATCATGAGCTTCCTGCCTTTCCGCTCCAGAGAAACGTGAATCTCGCTGCCCTCGGTAGAATATTTTACTATAAAGCCTTTGCTCTCTCCCGCTTTCATTACCTTTTGTGCCAACTCCTCTGCCTGATCCTCCGATACCGCTGCAATATTATTGAGATTAGTGGAGGTTA
This sequence comes from Lachnospiraceae bacterium, assembly GCA_022774505.1. GTDB lineage: Bacteria > Bacillota > Clostridia > Lachnospirales > Lachnospiraceae > Jutongia. The sequence continues at coordinate 4,586 of JALFLW010000102.1, read as the reverse complement.
CCTTTCCGTAGGCATCCAGCACCACGGAAAAATACCTTGTCTCAAACGGAGCCTCCGGTGACATTTCGCCCATATCGCCGGAATGCTGCTTGCCCGGAGCTCCCGGTTGTCCCGGATTAGAACCACCATTCTGCTTTCCTCCCTGTGGCGGCTCCGGCGGTTGATTTCCATCCGGTCGCTGGTTATCTGTGCTTCCATCGCCCGACTTTCCGGTGGTGTCCTGCTAATCTGTGCTTCCGCCATCGCTGCTCTGATTGTCGTCTCTCGGCTTCGGAGCATTCCTGCCCCCTCCATTGTTATTCGGAAAAGTTCCATTATTGTCCGTGATCATTTTATTGATCCGGTCCGCATCTGCCTGAAGCTGCCGGTAATTCATGATGTTCATGCCACCCACAATAGCGACCAGCACTACAACTGTAGAAAACATTGCCACCAGAATAAATCGTCTCCGAAGTTTATTTATCACCCTTTATCCCCCTTATGCGAGAAGTCCTGAAACATTTGATCCAAATAAACCGCCTGTTCATCATAAAATTTTAAAACCTGCTGCACATAACGCAATCGTCTTTCGAAATATCGCTTGTCTCGTTTGCATATGTAAACATTCAAGTTCTTCCCATCAGGTCTTTTCCTGCCAAGCATCTGCACAAAACTTTCCTCCGTATCTGCCATAATAACAATATTTCGTAAATCCTCGTCTTTAATAGAAATCACATTATCAATAACAGCCGTGGCAATTAGAATACGTTTTTGGGTAAAATTATCCTTTGTAATCTCATCAATAATCTCCTGTCCATCCTCATCTAAAGCATATTTTGCATCGATGTAACCGACATCAGTCTGATTTGCTACCCGTTCCTTAATTTCATTACACAAAGCTTTTCCCGCTTCAATTGAATCTGTAAAAATCAGCCATTTCTCCGCATTAGAAGAATCTGTTATTATTTTCTTCATTTCTTCCTTTGTATTAAAGTATTTTAGCTGAATATACGAATAATCTCGTTCAACTGTTGCACTAAGCCAGCATCTGATCCAGCATATGTTGCGGAAAATATTTTAAACAGAGAATTTAAGGCAGATTCAATAAATGAAAAATGGGTTACCGATGTGTCTGAATTCAAGTATGGAACTGTAGAGGATGATAAAAAGGGCAAAATATATCTGAGTGTGATTTTAGATTTATGCGACAGAAGGCCTGTTGCATTTGTATACAGTAGTAATAATGATAATTCACTTGTATTTGACACTTTTGATAAAGCTGTTGTAGAGAACCCTAAAGCCACACCGATATTTCATAGTGACAGAGGATACCAATATACTTCAAGGGCATTTAGACAGCGTATTTTGGATGCCGGCATGACACAAAGTATGTCGCGTGTTGGAAGATGCATTGACAATGGCCCTATGGAAGGATTTTGGGGCTTAATGAAGAGAGAAATGTATTATGGAAAAAAATACAAAACAAAAGAAGAACTAGTTAAAGCTATAGAACAATATCTAGATTATTATGCTAACAAACGGGTTCAGCGAAACTTAGGTATCCTGACACCAATGGAGTATCACACAATGAAACTTCAAAATGTAGCATAAAGAAACCCGGTACATAAAGTACCGGGAAAGAAAAATTTTCGTTATTTAATTTGTCTACTTGACGGGTAGCATACCAAAATAAAGGGCTTGCCATAATAAAAGGCCTCCTATGATTTTAATATTTTATCATAGAAGACCCTTGTATTGTTTCATTTACAGAGCTTTTTTCACAGGCTCCGATTTTCAGGATCTGCCCCAGAACGTCTCCTTTGATCTTAAGCTGCCGCCCGGTGAGATGGATCCCCGTCTGCTTCCGACGGATTGCAAACAATGCCATTACGACGCTGAAGGTCTGCGCCAGTGTGGTTCCCAGTGCAGCACCCACAGGTCCCATTCCAAAGTATCCGATAAACAGATAATCTAACAGGATATTTGCCACACAGGCGATCGCAATGAAGTACATCGGACTTTTGGAATCACCAAGTCCCCGGAAGATCGCACTGATAATATTGTATGCCGTAATAAACGGAATGCCGATAAAGCACACCAGAAGATACTGCCTTGTCCCGGCTACTGCCTCCGCTGGAATCCCGATCAACGTCACGATCGGTTTCACCAAAAAGATCAGGACAGCCATAAGCACAACAGATAATCCCATAAAAAATGTCACCGTATTGCCAATGGACTCCGATGCATCCTCCAGCTTTCCGGCTCCCACGGACTTTCCGATGGTCACCGTGGTTCCCATGGCCAGTCCCACAATAATTACCGTCAGCATATGCATGACCTGGCCGCCATTGGAAACTGCCGTGATACCGTCCACTCCCCCAAACTGGCCAATGATAAACAGATCCGCCATCCCATATAACGTCTGCAAAAAATAAGACAAAAGATATGGCAACGCAAAACATGCGATCGTCTTTCCAATATTTCCTGTGGTTAAATTATGTTCCATGTCTGTAACCGTACCTTCCTATCTGATGCCGGGATTTCATGTATCTGTCACTTGCCGGCAAAACAGTTATTTTGTCTTTCATTATCTTTATAAATGATTTTATGATGTTGGGAGCAAAAGGTCAAGACGGCATTATGCACTGATCAGCAAGTAATGTAATTCAAAAACGGCAAAAAGGGTAAAATGCCGTGTACAAAACGGCAATCATTTGAATTCTTCCGAAATTTCATTTCATTTTCTGCCCCAAATTCTGCATTATGCCGAATTTGAATTTACCTCTCGACAGTCCATAAACCGTATGTTACAATCCTTGCAAATAAAAATCTTTAAGAAATCGATCGTGTTCTTAAAAATCTGTCACATTTCATTTTATCATTTAAACACCTTAGATTCTGTTATTGAATTTACATTGAAAGCGGCATATAATAGGAAAAATATATCTTTTCCCAAATATGGTGTTTTCTACAGAAAGGAGAACCATTTGGGCGAAAAAGACATTTCAGAAAAGTTACTTGCAGATTATGAGGACGTGTTTGCAGATATTGTAAATGTCCTGCTGTTTCACGGGGAAAGACGCGTAAAACCCGATACTCTGCAAACTACAGCAACCGTATCTCATTATAAGGCTGATGATGCCAGACTCCATGAGCAGGAGCGGGATATCCTTAAAGCATGGACCGCTGGCAGGATTCAGATTGCACTGCTGGGACTGGAGCCCTATGTCAATGATTATCATATCCATGTTTTTGAAATCGCATGGCTTCCCGATGAGCAGATCAACCAGTTTCAAAGCGATTTCCGTGTTGTAGCAAGGTACTTTTCCGAAAAACGCAAAAACAAAGACTATGTTCCCCACGACAAGACTATACTCAAGCATGTGGATGCCGTTCTAAAACTGTTAGCCGTTATGAGCGGTGACCAACGCTATGAGATGATCCTTGCCGATCCGGAACAGAAAGGGACGGTGAAAACGATGGATGATGCACTGACCAAAGTAATCAACAAGGAGATTGCCCGCAGACGCTCCGAATGGTTCTCTGAAGGACGTATTGAGGGACGTTCTGAGGGACGCTCTGAAGGACGTATTGAGTTACTTGTATCCTTATGTAAAGCAGGACATATCTCTGTCAATATTGCTGCCGCCGAAATGCACATCTCGACAGAGGAATTCCAAAAATATCTGGATAACGATACCAATTTAGAAAATAGATAATTTCCCCTTATATAAAAAGCGTAGCAGTCAACTCAACTGTTACGCTTAGTTTAAATCTTGCCGAAGCACTCTATTATGATATTCCTGCTGTGTTATGCTTTTATTCCGGCAATCATCTCCATGGAATTTACTGATCCAGACGAATATAAGATATGGTCTTTTTTCCATACTTATAATAATTGGACTTATATTTACAAAATAATGGATGCAGCGTAAATGGTAAATAACCAGTCACCCTAAAAAAATGATGCCAGCCATCCGGCTGGCATTTATGCATTATCTTGTTTTTGTTTTACGACAACTGTCTGGAAGCTCCTTTGACCATGGCATCAGTTTCTTTAGCACTTCTTCCGGAACTTCATTTCTCGGATATTTAACCAGTTCGGTCAGTAAATAGCAAAAATACTCGTATGGTTTTAAGCTGTTCGCTTTCGCACTTTCTGCAATACTGTATAACAGTGCACTTGCATTGGCACCTTTGACGGAATCTATGATGTGCCAGGAATGTTTTCCGACGCAGAATGATTTGATGCTTCTCTCCGCACTGCAAATATAAATACGAGTAAATCCAGTAGCATTATTAAGCATTTGACAGGAACCTCATCACAGTCATTAATAGCTGTGGCGACACATCAGAATTGACGCTAATCGTGATATCAACCTTTGCACTATCTATGCTAACCGAAACAACAAAGTGCTTGACATTCACAAGTGTTTGCTGTTTACATGTCATTTTTTTGTTTTTTTAATTCTATACCCACCAGTACAACAGATAGCACAAACGCTGAAAAATCAGCAACAGGCCCCGCTAGCAATACTCCCATAATTCCGAAACGAAGCGGGAGCAGCAGGGTAAGCGGAATCAAGAAAAAGGTCTGCCTTGTTAAT
>JALFLW010000072.1 GCA_022774505.1 Lachnospiraceae bacterium | reverse complement strand
CAGAAATGCTGTTTCGTCACACCACTCATATCTGCCAGTTCCTCCAGCGTAATATCCCGTGAATAGTTCTCATTAATGTATGTCACTGCCCTCTGCAGCAGTTCCTTTGCCCCGTGTCCCCCATATTTTTTATTATTCATGATAGACTGTCTGATGCTCATAATGTATTCATATACCAATACAGAGCAATATTCATCCCCGTATAACGGATCCTTTGCCGCTCCAAGCAGCTGATGAAATATCTTTACAATTTTATCATTAACAACATTTTTGTCATAAACAAATGCGTCAAAGCCCATTCCCTTCATCAATTCGTTAAGATATTCCCCACGAAACACGACCCAGCAGGTTGTCCATTCGACCTCTTTCAAAGGATAATATTCATGTGGGATTCCCGGTCCTAAATAAAACAGACTCCCCTCTTCCAATATAAATTGTTCTCCCCCTACATGAAGACTTCCCCGGCCACTCTGTGTATATAAAAATTGATGAGATACCAGACCTTCCTGCCGCTTCACATGATACTCCGGCTCAGCGATCCCTATGCCGGATAAATAAAATGGCAGACATTTCTGTTTGCCAAGAATCGGATAAATCCATTCCATATTTTTCCTCCTGCCTATATCTCATACTTTTTCAGCTCTTTCCGGTATGTCCTATATTGCGGACAGTACCGTTCTACCTCTTCCCAGAACTGTGCTGAATGATCCATATGCTTCCTGTGAGCAAGTTCATGGACAACAACATACTCCATCAACTCCCGTGGCATATAATACAACCGGTAATTAAAATTCACATTTCCCTTTGCACTGCAGCTTCCCCATCTTGTTTTTTGATCCCGGATAGTAATACGTCCTACCGTAACATTCATCCTTTGGCAATACTCCTCTACGGCTTCTGCAAAGGATGTCTTTATCTGCTTCCATTCTTGCGGAGAAATTTCATCCGCCGGTGGAGCTTTTGTGGAAAGTGCCTGCTGTCTTCTTTCCTCCAGAAGTCTTTTTTTTCGTTCTATCCAGTTTTTATGGCTTTCAATAAAATCTTCTAATTCTCTCTCGGTAATCCCAAGAGGAGCACGCACGATCACACGTCCCTCCCTGTGAATTTCCAGGCTTATGGTTTTTTTCTTTGTCTTTATTATCTCAACATTCATTTTTCTGTCCTTATTCCCTGATTCCCTGTCTTATAATAAAAGCTGTGCCAATTTATCAAATACCAGATCTGCATAAATCTGTTTGATCCTGTGACGTTCCAGTCCGGTAACATCCTCACGATGTTCAAATACGTAAACCTGATCCCTGATAATAATACTAAAAAAAACCTGCCCCTGAACGCTGTCTTCATTATTCGGATCTAGGTTTCCCGTTGTTCCCGTAATACCGATGCCAATATCCGTTTTCATGTTTTTACGGACCGTTTGAGCCATTTCCACAGCACATTTCCCGGAATATACTCCATATTTCTTTATCACATTTTCATCAACACCTACAGAAACTTTTGTCTCATTCAGATAGGTAACATACCCTCCGGGAAAAACAGCCGATGCCCCCTCCGTATCTGTGATCATGGATGCGATCAGCCCTGAAGTGCAACTTTCCATCGTTGATATCGTAATATGCTCCCTGATCAGCTTTTTGATAATTCTGTCTTTTTGATCCTGTGTCATATTATCATCACCCCCTGCTATATAAAACTATATCATTTTGCCCCCCAAATGAAAAGAAATTTTCTCCTATGCAGACAAATGAAAGAACAGAAGAAAAAAATAATTTAACTCTGTATTTTTTCTCTGTGATATGGTATCCTCATATGTGATGCATTGCAGGTCAGGAAGGCTTTTCCTGCACTGCTGGATCATAGTATAAATAATGAATGAACAAAGGAGATTTTCATGAAACATATAGGTTTTGATAATGATAAATATCTTTCCATGCAGTCTGCTCATATCCGGGAACGTATTTCTCAATTTGGAGATAAGCTCTATCTTGAATTCGGAGGAAAGCTTTTTGATGATTACCACGCTTCCCGAGTCCTTCCCGGTTTTGCACCTGACAGCAAACTGCAGATGCTTTTGCAGCTGGCTGATCAGGCAGAAATGATCATATCTATCAATGCTGCAGACATTGAGCGCAACAAGATCCGCCATGACCTTGGTATCACTTACGATCAGGATGTGATCCGTCTCATTGATGTTTATCAGAAAAAGGGACAGTATGTCAGCAGTGTTGTAATCACACGCTATGCCGGACAGCCTTCCGCCGATCTGTTTCAGAAAAAACTGGAGGATATAGGGATTCACGTTTACCATCATTATACCATCGAAGGATATCCAAATAACATTGAAAAGATTGTCAGTGATGAAGGATATGGCAAAAATGATTATATTAAGACTTCGCGTCCCCTTGTGATCGTGACTGCTCCGGGTCCCGGAAGCGGCAAAATGGCAACCTGTCTTTCACAGCTTTACCATGAAAACAAAAACGGCATCAAAGCCGGTTATGCCAAATTTGAGACTTTTCCGATCTGGAACATCCCATTGAAGCATCCTGTCAATCTGGCCTATGAAGCAGCTACTGCCGATCTGAATGATGTGAACATGATCGATCCGTTTCACTTAGAAGCTTATGGAGAGACAACCGTTAATTACAACCGTGACATAGAGATCTATCCCGTGCTTGCATCTATGTTCGAGGGTATCTATGGACACTGTCCTTATAAATCCCCTACAGACATGGGCGTCAACATGGCAGGAAATTGTATCATTGATGACGATGTCTGCCGGGAAGCATCACGTCAGGAGATCATCCGCCGGTATTATCAATCCTTGAACCGTTATGTCAGAGATGAAGCTTCCAAAGAGGAGGTCTATAAACAGGAACTGATCATGAAACAGGCCAAGATCACGGTAAATGACCGACATGTTGTACCGATTGCCAATGAACTGGCCGAAAAAAACAACTCTGCGGCTGCAGCATTAGAGCTTTCCGATGGAACTATTGTCACCGGCTCCACCTCTGACCTGCTGGGACCTGCATCAGCTGTCCTGCTCAATGCTATCAAGGTACTCGGACAAATCGATAAGGATATCCACCTGATCTCGCGTACTTTTATCGAACCGATCCAGCATCTCAAAACGGATTATCTGGGAAGTAGAAATCCCCGCCTGCACACCGATGAAGTGCTTATCGCCTTGTCTATGTGTGCTGTATCCGATCCTAATGCAAAGCATGCATTAGAACAGCTTCCAAAGCTGGCCGGCTGTCAGCTTCATGTATCAGCGATCCTTTCGGCGATCGACATCAATACTTTCAAAAAGCTCGGAATTGAGCTTACCAATGAAGCTATATACGAAAGTGCATCAAATAATTAATACCGACAAAAAACATGCTATCCGTTTCCGGATGCATGTTTTTTTCTGTTTACGCGAAAACGTCCGCCGGCTTCCCACTATTTATGCGATAACGTTACGCTGCTGAAATTCAAAGATATCGGCTCTGTTTGTCAACACATCTCTATTATGATAATCATACAAAAGATATCGTCCCTCTCTCGTATTACAATACTGCTCCATATGCAGATCAGTCCGGTTTTGCAATATCTTTTCGATCGCTGCGGACTCCTCCGGTTCCATATATTCCCTACGCCATTTTGGATCCCTTATCTTCTTTAACATTTTTCGTGCATTATTCTCATTCCAGGCCCACTCAGGTCTTTTCTTGCAATTTTCTGTCAGATACAGATCATGTATCAGGTATTCATCCAGTCTGAGCAGAGAAACTTCATCCATCCTTCCGGTGCTTTTCACATATTTGCGCAGTGCGTCATATCGGAATAACCGGGTATGTTTTAATCCCATCCATCCTTGTCTCCGGTAATAGACTGAGAGATCCAGATAAAATAAAAACGGACTTTCAAAAAACGGTATCAGATATTGAAGGCTCGTGTCAAAACGGCCGCTATTATAATATACTTCGACCATCTCCTCCACATCCTTCAACTGCGAACGTTCTTCATAAGAAAGCCATTTCGTAGATAAAACCTCATATGGCGGATCGGAAATGGTAATAAGCTGATATTCCTCCTTATGTTCTTCCAGATAAGACCCTTTTAACACTTTTAAAAAGCCGAGCTGCAACTGATCCGGCCGCATTTTGTATACATCATTAAAACTTTGTCCAAAACGCTCAAACCCCTCACAGGGAAGACCCGCGATCAGATCAAGATGTTGATGGATATTTCCCATCTTTTTCACGCAAGCAACATATTTAACCACCTTCTCCAGATCCATCTTTCGGTGAATCTGTGCTATTGTATCCGGATTCGTTGATTGGACGCCTATCTCCAGCTGTATCAATCCTTTTCTCATTTTTGAGAAAAGCACCATATCTTCATCACATAACAGATCTGCCGCAACTTCAAAATGAAAATTTGTTATTCCATTATCATGTTCATATAAATATTTCCAAATGGCATACGCATGCTCATGATTACAATTAAATGTCCTGTCCACAAATTTTACCTGAGCCACTCTATGATCCAAAAAAAACTGCAGCTCCGGAAAAACAACAGAAAGACTTCTAAGACGTACTCTTTTGTCAATGGAAGACAGACAATAACTGCATCGAAACGGACAACCCCTGCTGGTTTCATAATATAATATTTTATTTTTAAATTTTTCGATATCTTCATAAACAAATGGAATTTTGTCCATATCAAGATATGATCCCGGTGGGTTTTCCAAAAGGAGTTCTTCTTTTTGTCTATAACAGATTCCGGAAATGTCCGACAAATTTTTATCCCCTGTCAGACACTTCTTTAAAAGCTTTGCAAAAGTTTCCTCTCCTTCGCCCAGCATGATCAATTCTACAGCCGGCAGCTCACTCATCAATCTTTTTGCATCATAAGAAGCCTCCGGACCGCCCAGCCATATTCTGGTATCCGGAGATAATTTATGAAGCTCCCTTATTAATGTGCGGACATATGAAATATTCCATATATAACAGGAAAATCCTACTATGTCAGTTCTCTTTTCATATATATCCCGCAGGATTTCCTCAAGCTGCTGGTTAATAGTATATTCAGCAATTTCTACAGAAACCGGCAGATTTTTCACATATGCTTTCAGATCATAAACAGCCAGATTTGAATGAATATACTTTGCATTGACTGCCGCTAACAATACCTTCATAAACCAACGCTCCTACTTCTGCTGCATGCTGATCTTCACAACCTTATCCGTATATGCATCCTTCTTTAAGGAGAGTAATCCGTCTGCTTCCTTTTCTGATATTCCATATTCCTCATCAAGAAGAGACAATATCTGCTCCCTGCATTTATCAAGATCCTTATCTACTTCAAGATTTCTGGCATCCTCAATATTTTCATTATACTTTCGTAATCCTACCAGCAAAGCATTTAATGCATCCGGATAATATTTCATATTTGTATAATTTTCATACGAATTAAGGGAACGCTGTACTTTCATTACGGTAATGATCTTTTCATAAGTCTCCTGATCCTTTTTCTTGACATTTGTTCCCAATATTTCCCGGTACGCATCTGTATAACGCCCTGAATCAAAAAATCCTTTTGCTTCCTTCATAGTCGACTGGTAGCTGAAAGCATTTGTTCCTGAGATTTCCGCTGTCAGAAACATCACTGTCAGAATTACAACGATTGACACACCCACTTTATTGAGTCTGCCTGTAACCTCTAATTCCGCCTGTGCTTTTTCTTCTGCACGTTTCGCTTCCTTCTCCGCTTTTTTCTGTGCTTTTTCTTCTGCTTTAGCCGCTTTTTTCAGCTCTTTTTCCTCTGCTTTGGCTGCTTTTTTCAGCTGCTTTTCTTCTGCCTTGGCAGCTTTTGCCGCATCCTTTTCTGCCTTCGCTGCCTCTGCGGCTTCCTGTCTGGCAGCCTCTTCCTCTTTATCCTTTTCTCTCTGTGCCAGTTCAGCCTGTGCTATCTCATCTGTAACAACATTTCCAAAGAGCCGCTTCATAATGCCTGCCTTCTTTTGTCCCTGCTTTGATGATGCATCTGCAAGGTCCTCCGGAAGATCGGCAGGAATTGTATTCAGCAGTGCCTGAATATCATCCCCATCCTCAACAGGGTCATCTGACGGGTTCTCCTGCTCTAAAGCGAGGATATCATCCAGCCCAAAAATCTCTTCCTCCGGCTCTCCTTCCTCAATAACCGGCAGATCCTCTATGCTGTCTTTCGCTATTTCCGGCTCGTCCACAGGTATGTCTTTCTCCGGTGAAGCAGACACCTCTTCGGTATTTCCGTCCTTGCCACTGCCTGCTGCATCCAGATCATCCAGAAAACCACCTACGATATCATCCAATGCCTCATCTGATTCTCCGGTCTCCGGTTTGTCATTCTCTGCAACAGCCGGCTCACTCTCCACTGCCAAAGAATCCTTCGCATCAAGCTCCTGCAATGCAGCAATATCATCCAGATCCGGAAGATCAGCAATCGTATCCAGATCCAGCTCCTGTGGAGCATCTGCTTCCTCTTCTACAGCTACAGCATCCGTCTGTATATCTGTCTCGTTGTCAAGCGGCTCCGGAAGAACCTGCTTCATTTCACTCTCCTGACTATCGTCCCCAAAATCACTTTCATCTAAATTCAGATCCGATATATCTCCTAAATCTTTTAGATCTGCAAAATCTTCCTCGTTCATGAGATCGCTCAGATCCTCCAGATCAACAAAGTCTGACAGATCCTCATATTCATTTGCAGAATTATCTGTCATATCTTCTGCCACATCATTGAAATCTTTCTCGCTCAAACCGATACTCTCCTTATATCCTGCTGATTCCACCCTTACCGAATATACTATGCCTGCTCATTAATGCCAAGGATCTGATCGATCGCCTCGACAAGCTGACCTATTTCCGGCTTAGAAAGCTGCATGTCCGCCCCAAGGCTTTCGCCCTTTTTCCTCATTTCATCATTGATCAGAGAAGAAAAGATAACAACCGGAATATGTGCCATCTTATCATCTGATTTGATCAATTTCGTCAAATGATGTCCATCCATCTGAGGCATCTCAATATCCGTGATCACACAGGCAACCTTCTGATCCAGAACTCCTCTATGCTCATAATCTGTAAGCTTATCCCAACATTCTTTTCCATTATTCGTAATATCAATATTCGTAAATCCTGCCCGTTTCAGACAATCCATCAGCATCTTTCCCAAAAGAGGCGAATCTTCTGCGATCAAAATAGGGGAAGTTACACGGGAGCGTCCTGTCATATGATCTACATCAGATAATTTCAAACCTGACTCAGGATTGATCTCTGCCACTATTTTTTCAAAGTCAAGGATAATGATCAATTTATCATCAATCCTCACAATTCCGGTTGCCATGCCAACACCTGACGCATTGATCGTAGAATCCGGCTCGATGATATCCCCCCAGGAAACCCGGTGGATCCCCTCCACCGCCTGAACATGAAATGCTGTATTAAGATTATTAAAATTCGTAACTATGTACATATCTCCCTGAGCAGAAGCAGCTTTCGGCAGATTCATTACTCTGGACAGATCCACAATAGAAATGATCTCGTCTCTTGGCATAAATATTCCTTCAATACGAGGATCTGCATTTGGAATCGGCGTCGGCTGCTGATAAGGAAGTATCTCCCTGATCTTCGCCACATTGATCCCATAATAATTTTCTCCTACACGGAATTCAAGAATCTCTAATTCATTTGTTCCACTCTCCAACAAAATACCTGTCTCCATAAATCCCCCTCCTTATTGAACCTGAAACTGTCCGGTCTTATCTGACCCCGTCACTGTAACTGTAACATTATTTAATTTTTGTTTCTTATCCGTTTCAAAAACCAAAACAGCCTCTGAATTTCTTCCGGATGCCATTTTCTCATTAAAGAATTGCAGATCATTCTGTAATATAGTCATTAACGGACTGCCTACAGTTTGTCCGTCCGCTTCTAATGTATATGTAAGCTGCTTCTTCATCAGATTGATCCGCTGCGCTGATCCGGCCTTGTTCTTTATCCTGAAACGAAGCACAAGAAGCCTCTTGCCTGTATGAGCACTGATTGCTGCATCAGCAGAACCAAATGTCTGTTTTGACTCCATAGAGATCAATTTAATATCTGCCTGCTTTAATCCAAGTGCATCTCCCGGAGAAACCTGTTTTACTGCATCTTCTGACTTCGTCTGCTGCCCTTTGCCATCACTTTTTCCGGATTCTTCTGTCTCCCCGGATGCAGACGGCGTTACGACCGCCTGAGGTGTAGGCACCGGTGTCGGTGTTGCCTTTAAGATGCTTCTGTCATACTCCAGCATATCGCTATTATTCTTGTCATATTTCAATAATGCACCTGCCATATACTCTGCTTCCATATTACGGCTGATCTCATCCAGATCAGGAAGCTGTCCGCAACCGGACAATAGTACCGCGGCAGCCATTACTGCTGTTGCAAACATTTTCTTTCTCATGCCTGTCTCCATTCTGCCGTCATAATGGCGGCACAAAATTCTACTTTATATGGTATCATATTTTGGCCCTGAAAGCAATGATTTCCCCTTCTGCTCTTCAGCTTTTACGATCCGTATCAAACCAGAAATCGACACCATCACTGCAATTATTAACACCGCACTGCTGATTCATTGATTCCACGATCGCTTTAACGATAGACAGACCGATCCCACTGCCTCCATATGCTCTGGTCCTTGCCTTATCTACCTTATAAAATTTGATCCAGATCTTATCCAGATCCGATTCCGGTATCTTTTCTCCCGTATTAAAGACATGAACCCGGACGACTTTTTCTCTCATTTCCAAAGTGACACGGATCCGCTTTTCTCCATCAACATGATTAATTGCATTGCTGATATAATTGGTTACGACCTCTTCTACCATATATTCATCAGCCCAGACATATACCGGATCCATTTCTTCCATATATATCTCTGCCCCTTTCTGGTCTGCCAAAAGAGTAGCGGACTGTATCACAGAACGGATCACCTGCACAATGTCAAACCGTTCAAAAGAGATCTGGTTTTTGCCAAATTCGATCTGATTGAGTGTCAGAAGCTTCTTGACCATTTTGTTCATTTTGTCCGCCTCATCCATGATCACATCACAATAAAATTCCCTGCTTTCGCTGTCATCATTAATATTATCGTGAAGTCCCTCTGCATACCCCTGGATCAGGGCAATCGGCGTTTTTAATTCATGCGAAACATTCGACAAAAACTCCTTGCGCATCTCATCGATCTGAATTTTGTTTTCAATGTCCTTCTGCAATTCATTATTCGCTGATTTTAATTCTGAAATAGTTTCTTCCAGACGCTCCGAAAGCGTATTAATGCTTGTCCCCAGCCGTCCGATCTCATCCTTTGTCTCCACCGGATATTTTGCCTCGAAATCAAGCTGCGACATCCTTGTGGCAATATCCGTCATATGAAGTATTGGTTTCGTAAAATTATTACCGATCACAAACAATAATACACCGGAGATCAATACAGCGATCAGACCGATATATGCCAGAAAACGATTTGACACGGCTACACTTTCCCGCATACTCTGGTAATTAGTACTGATATATACAAATTCTCCCGAATCAATCCTTCCAAACAACTCCAGATAATAGGAACCAATTCTTTCATCATAGGATTTAAACACCTGATATCTGTTATTTCCCTTGATCAGTTCTCTTCCCTCTTTTTCGACATAACCGTTCACAAGACCGACTACATAATCCACTGTCTTGTCACGCACATTCTCCTTCTGGACATTGCTCAGCGAATCTGCAGATGGATAGCAGAAATTATACTGCAATATGCCAAAATAGTCATTGATCTGAAAAAGATATGCATTCATTGATCCATTCTCTGTCAACGAATCCAGCGTATTAATACTTTTTTCAGACAGACCGCTATCGCCCGGTGATTTTCCTATGTCAGAATCATTCTTCACGATATGATTGATCTTTCGGAACGAATCGGACAATGTGCTTATTTTGCTATGTTGATAATAAATCGGCAAAAACAACTGGTTTGCAAGCCAGCACCCCAGTATTGTCATGGCCAACAGACCACATAGGATCAATATCAGCTTTGTTTTTACAGACTGCACCTTTCCAAAGGATCGTATCTTATATCCCATAATATTGAATCCTCCTTCTCTCTGTCAGCCGGATAACAGCCCAAACCTTTTGGATCACACCTCAAATTTGTAACCCATCCCCCAGATCGTCTTAATATACTCTCCCTTTTCTCCCAGTTTGCTTCTCAGCTTTTTCACATGAGTATCAATCGTTCTGGCATCACCAAAATAATCATAGTTCCACACATTGTTCAAAATACGCTCTCTGGACAATGCCACCCCCTGATTATTGATAAAATATGTGAGAAGCTCAAACTCTTTGTAACTGAGTTCTATCGTTTTCCCATCAATCTTCACTTCGTGGGCCGCCTGATTAAGTGAGATGCCTCCGATTTCTTTGGTCCCCTCCTCCAGAGCATTGGTACGGCGCAGAATTGCCTCCACTCTTGCGACCAATATCTTAGGACTGAATGGTTTTGAAATATACTCATCAACCCCAAGTTCAAACCCCTGAAGTTCATCCTTTTCATCTCCCTTTGCCGTCAGCATGATAATTGGCACCTGGGAATACTTTCTGATCTCTCTGCAGACTTCCCATCCATCCATCTTAGGCATCATAACATCTAAAATGATCAATGCAATGTCTTTATTCTCATAAAATACATCGACCGCTTCTTCACCGTCTCCTGCTTCCAAAACCTCAAAATTCTTTTTGACCAGAAAGTCTCTTACAAGCTTTCTCATTCTCTGCTCATCATCTACAACAAGTATTTTCAACCTGTCCATTTATTACGCCCCCTTCTGTAAGCTCTATCCCTCCGAAAATTTTGCATGATCGGCAATCCACTGTTTTACCTTGTCCATCAGCATCTGCCTCTCCAAATAGTCTTTATTTTTCTTTAGATATTCCTTTTTTGAACTATATTGCTCTGTCACCTCATCATACTGTTCCTTAACATACTTATCAAATTCATCCTGCGAATATTCAATCTTTTCTTTTTGGGCGATCAGTTCTGATACAAGATATTCCTTTGCTGTATCCTTAGCCAGCGGTTTCAGGTCTGACTTTTTAAACTCTTCCTCGCTGTCATATCCAAACATCGGAAAAACTTCCTCTTTGCTGCATCCATACATATCAGCCATATCATAATACCCCTGAAGAACTTCTTTCTTGGAATCCTCTAATAATTTTTTAGGATATTTTTTTGCCTCGCAGGTTTCCAATACATCCGACCATGCAAAGTCCGCTTTCTGATCCTGATTGTCCTTAAGCAGTTTTTCTCTGATATGCTGTGAATACTCCGCTGTCGTTTTATATTTTTTCGATACGGATTGAACAAATTCATCCGAATATTCCGGAATATTCTCTTCTCCGCAGATATATTCTACAGTCGCATGAAATTCTACATTTTTGCCATCTACAGAGGCATCATCATATGTTCCCTCCGGCACCGTCACGGTAAATACGACAGAGTCACCTGTATTCACTCCTGTCAGGTTGTCTTCAAAACCATCCAGCCATTCCCCGGAACCTAATTCCACGTAATCACTGCCACAGGTAACATCTGCTTTTTTTCCATCTACGTAACCCTCAAAATCTGCGTAGATCGTCTGTCCTGTCTGCGTAGTACCGGAAAGCTGTTCATAGCTGGCATGTTCCTCCAGTTCATTATCAATCTCATCCTGAACATCCTCGTCCGTCACTGCCAGCGAAACCTGAATTCCCTTGTATTCGCCTACTGTCACATAATCAGCCGGATCATAATCCGGCATTCCGTTTACTTTTCCGAATTTATGCCAAAGCATGATTCCCGCTGCTCCAACGATCACAACTCCCGCCACAGCCAGCACCGGGATCCATAATTTATTACTGTTTTTTTTCATCTTTTTGCTATTCCTTTCCATGATAAATATATTCTTCTAATTGTTGTGCCAATTCGGCAATACATTCTTCTTTTAATGGATTTTTCAATCCCACCTGCTGTATCATTTCCGTAAAATATCCGGTTGCCGACATTTTACATAATTTCAGATAACTCTGCCATGCCCTCTGATAATCGTCCTCCATCATGACCTTGTATTGCAGAGCACATACCTGGGCCAGACAGTAATCAATATAATAAAACGGCAAAGAATAAATATGATGCTGCTTCTGCCAGAATCCGCCTTTTTTAAAATATTCCATATCCCCCGGGTCAAGATATGGCCGATATTGTTTTTCCAATCTTCTCCATACCTCATGACGCTGCTTGGGCGTAAGCTCCGGATATTCATAGATGATCTGTTGAAATTCATCCACCATGCAGCCATATGGGATAAAGCAGACTGCATCCTCCAGCTGCATTCTCCGAAATCCGGATGCATCTTCACCAAAGAACAGCTCCATCCAGGGATCAGTAAAAAATTCCATCGACATAGAGTGTGTTTCCGCTGTCTCCATCGTAATATCCCAATGCTCTCTGACGTCATCCTGACCAGCCAGATATCCTTGGAACGCATGACCACATTCATGGGTAATGACATCCACATCCCCACTTGTTCCATTAAAATTAGCAAATATCAAAGGCATCCTTGGTTCCGGCAGAAATTCCATATAACCTCCCTGCTGTTTTCCCGGACGACTTAATACATCAAACATTTCCTGTTCTATCATCTTTTTCATAAAAACAGCCGTCTCCGGAGATAACTCCTCATACATTTTCAAGCCGTTTTGTAAAATCTGCTCCGGCGTCCCCTGTGGGCATGGATTTCCTTCTTTATAATATAGATTATTATCTTCTATGTGAAGTTTCTCAACTCCGATCCGCTGACGACGCTTTTCCTGCAGCTTAAAAGCCAGAGGAAGCCAGTATTTTTTTATGGCCTCACGGAACTTTGCGACATCCTCACTGCTGTAACAATTGCGCCGCATTCGATGATATCCGAGTTCCACATAATTCTTATACCCCAGCTTCTTTGCCTGTCCGTCCCTGTTTTTCACAAGAGCATCATAAAGTTCATCCAGCCTTTGACCATTTGCACTAAAAAATTCTTGAAGCTCATTCCACGCTCTGTGGCGAATGTTCCTATCCGCGTCCTTCTGATACCGTTCAAGTTCTGACATACTTAGTTTCTTTCCGTCCCATTCAAATTCAGCCGAAGCCAGAAGTTTTTCATATTCGCTTACAAGACGATTTTCCTCCTGTTGCATTTCTACCAGTTCAGGAGAAGCAGACTTTATCCGGAGTTCTATATTTTTAAAGGTCACCCGGCCAAATACTTTCTCCAGTTCTTTTCTATAAGGGGAATGATATAATACCTCATGATATTTCATATTCCAAAGATCGTATTCCGGCATGTTTTCATCATAATAAGCATTTTCTTTGTCATAATACTCATCTCTCGTATTAACGGAGTGACGGAAATATGCCAGTACGGCCATAGTTACTACTCTGTCATTTATATGATAATAATCCTGATGCAGCTTTAACTGTTCAGCAGTGCTAACAGCATCTTTCTGGAGCTCTGACAGCCTTTTTAATTCCTTCACTGCCTTTTTTAGATCTGCCCTCTCATATTTCATATCAGAAAGCTTCTCCGGTTTGTATGACACCGGCTGCTGCGGCTCTTCCCCGGAACCAGCGATATTTACTACATCCTCTATACTCCAGGCAATATAATCCGCTCCTGCCTTTTCCAACTCTCCGATTTCTGCAAATCCATAATATACTCCCAGTGAAGCAATACCACACTCTCTGGCTCCCACAATGTCATGACGGCGGTCTCCAACCATAAGGACATCTTTAAGATCCTCTTTGGATATGCCCAGTCTGTGCAATGCTTCTTTGATCACAGACGTTTTATTGTTCCTAGAGCCATCCATCGTGCTTCCCACGGTAACATCAAAATATTTCTTCATATTAAAATGCTGTAATATCCGGACTGCATATGTTTCCGGCTTTGAAGTTGCCAGTGCCAGAATTTTCCCCTGACTTTTTAACCGTGATAATGCCAGGGCAATACCATCATATGGTTTATTCTCAAACAGACCGATCACACCATATCTCTCTCTGTATTTTATTGTTGCTTCTGCCGCCGCATCATGATCCATCCCGGTTATGTCCTGAAACCCCTCCATCAAAGGAGGACCAATAAACTGCAACAGTGTATCTCGTGTAGGAATTTCTACTCCCGCAGCCTGTAATGCATAAATCACACAATTTAAAATTCCGTCACTGGAGTCTGTCAAAGTACCATCCAGATCAAATAAAATATATTTCCATCCCATGCTAATCCTCATTTCCGAACAATTTAAACACAGACTATCGGCTCATTCTCTTCACCTGTCATCTCTACGCTAAAAGATGTCTAACTCATCTCCTATTATAATATAAATTATTTTACCTGTATCCGCAAGCTTTGGAAAACAGGAAATTTCTCATAAGATAAAAAAGGGCTGATGAATAGGAGGATAAAACTATTCAATAGAAAACGAGCCACCCATGCACTTTGCTGCATAAAGATGACTCGTCTTTCTATTTATTTACTAATTCTGTAGTATTATTTTGCTTGTTATGTTATGATCTCACCCGGCTCTTAACATTTCACACCAAATGCACTCTTGCCGGGATAAACGGCACTGTCGCCAAGCTCTGCCTCGATACGAAGCAACTGATTGTATTTTGCTACACGCTCGGAACGAGATGGTGCTCCCGTCTTGATCTGGCAAGTATTTAATGCGACTGCAAGATCTGCAATCGTAGTATCTGCTGTTTCTCCCGAACGATGTGAAGAAATTGCTGTATATCCTGCCTTATGTGCCATCTTGATTGCTTCCAGTGTCTCTGATACAGATCCAATCTGGTTCAATTTGATCAAAATTGAATTACCGCAACCAAGTTCGATTCCCTTTGCCAGGCGTTCTGTATTTGTTACAAACAGATCATCACCGACCAGCTGCACCTTATCTCCCAACTCTGCCGTCAATTTCTGCCAGCCTTCCCAATCTTCTTCATCCAACGCATCCTCGATGGAAATGATCGGATATTTTTCTACAAGCTGTTTCCAATGTGCGATCAGCTCCTCAGAACTGAATATCGTGCCAGCCTTCGGAAGAACATACTCGCCCTTCTTGGATCCCTTCCACTCAGATGATGCTGCGTCCATCGCGATCATAAAGTCATCGCCCGGCTTATAGCCTGCCTTTTCTACTGCCTTCAGGATATACCGGATCGCATCCTCATCAGACGCAAGGTCTGGGGCAAATCCACCTTCATCACCAACAGATGTTGCCAAACCATTTTCCTTGAGAAGAGCTGCTAACGCATGGAATACCTCTGCACACCATCTAAGTGCTTCCTTAAAGGAAGGAGCACCTACCGGCATGATCATAAACTCCTGCACATCAACCGTGTTCGCTGCA
The DNA here is from genome assembly GCA_022774505.1 of Lachnospiraceae bacterium. Taxonomy (GTDB): domain Bacteria; phylum Bacillota; class Clostridia; order Lachnospirales; family Lachnospiraceae; genus Jutongia. The sequence goes on along the minus strand of JALFLW010000072.1, from coordinate 6,362 downwards.
TGTGCACCACCATTTAAAATATTCATCATTGGAACCGGCAAACGGTTGCCATTGACACCACCAAGAAAACGATACAACGGAAGCTCCAGTGCATTGGCTGCTGCTCTTGCACTTGCGATCGATACTGCAAGGATCGCATTCGCGCCCAACTTAGATTTATCCTTTGTTCCATCAGCCTTCAACATCGCAGCATCTACTGCGTAAATATCTGATGCATCCACTCCTGCAAGCACCTCATTGATCGTTGTATTTATATTTTCGACCGCCTTGCCGACACCCTTGCCGCCATATCGTGAAGCATCACCATCGCGTAATTCCAATGCCTCAAACTCACCGGTAGACGCGCCACTCGGTGCTGTTCCGCGTCCAACCGTTCCATCGATCAGATACACTTCTGCCTCAACAGTAGGATTTCCTCTTGAATCCAAAATCTCTCGTCCAATTACTTTTTCAATTTCCAAATAACTGTTCATGCTAATCCTCTTTTCTGATTTATTTGATTTACCTTTGCGTTAGTTGTGACTAACTATATCGAGGTTAGCATATCCTTTGTCTTGTTTCAAGTAGTCTCACTCACTGTAATCGAGAAAATTTCCTATAAAATCAAAAAGAGCCCCGAAGGGCTCTTCTGTGGATAACTTTCATTATCCAGCGTATAATAGGGTGGGAGTAGAAAGTTTTCACTTTCTGAGTATCATACTACAAATCATCTATGTCTAAAGTATGTATATATTGTAAATATTTTGTTCATATTACGTTCTTCTTTCCGGATTTTTTCCATACTTGTATACACGCATTTTGTATACAAGTATTTTTTTGTTTATTTTCACAACTTTAATCGGAATAAAAACATTATTTTTTAGAAAAAATTGTTGAAATTTCACTAATTTTATGCGATACTTGTTTTAGCGTGTTGAGTTAATCATACACAATTATAATTAAAGAAAAGGAGGTTTTTTAGCAATGGCGTTAAAAAATCAGTATCTGATCGACTTACTTGAAACAGTAAAGAAGAGAAATGCAGGAGAGCCTGAGTTTATTCAGGCAGTTACAGAGGTATTTATGTCTCTGGAGCCTGTTGTGGAGAAAAGACCGGACCTCGTAGAGGCAGGCGTTTTCGAGCGTATCGTAGAGCCTGAAAGACAGATCATCTTCCGTGTACCATGGGTTGATGACAACGGTAAAGTTCAGGTAAACAGAGGATTCCGTATCCAGTTTAACTCAGCTATCGGACCATACAAGGGAGGTCTCAGACTTCACCCTTCCGTATACAGTGGTATCATTAAGTTCCTCGGTTTCGAACAGATCTTCAAAAACAGCCTTACTACTCTCCCAATGGGCGGCGGCAAAGGTGGTTCCGACTTTGATCCTAAGGGAAAGAGTGACGGAGAAGTAATGCGTTTTTGCCAGAGCTTCATGACTGAGCTTTGCAAGCATATCGGTCCTGACTGTGATGTACCAGCCGGTGATATCGGAACAGGTGCCCGTGAGATCGGTTATATGTTTGGCCAGTACAAGAGAATCCGCAATGAGTGGTCTGGTGTTCTCACCGGTAAGGGACTTACATACGGTGGTTCCCTTGCACGTACAGAAGCTACAGGTTTTGGTCTCTGCTATTTTACAGAAGAGATGCTGAAAGCAAACGGCAAGAGCTTCAAGGATCAGACAGTTGTTATTTCCGGTTCCGGAAATGTAGCAATCTACGCTACAAAGAAAGCTACTGAGTTTGGTGCAAAGGTTGTTGCTCTTTCTGATTCAAACGGATATATCTATGATCCTGACGGAATTGATCTTCCTGTTGTTCAGCAGATCAAAGAGGTTGAACGTGGACGTATCAAAGAATATGTTGAAAGAACCTCCCATACAAATGCTACTTATACAGAGGGATGCAGTGGTATCTGGTCAATCAAATGTGACATCGCTCTTCCATGTGCTACTCAGAACGAAATTGATGCAGACAGTGCTAAGAAGCTTGCTGCAAACGGCTGCTATGCTGTATCTGAGGGTGCTAACATGCCTTCTACACCGGAAGCTATCGATGTATATTTCGAGAATAAGATGCTTTACGGTCCGGCTAAGGCTGCAAATGCCGGTGGTGTTGCTACATCTGGTCTTGAGATGAGTCAGAACTCAGAGAGACTTTCTTGGACATTCGAGGAAGTGGACGGTAAGCTGCACAATATCATGAAGGAAATTTTTAAGTCTTGTGATGAGGCTGCAAAAGAGTTCGGCATGGAGGGTAACTACATGGCCGGTGCAAATATCGCAGGTTTCCTGAAGGTTGCAGAGGCTATGAAGGCTCAGGGTTGTGTCTAATACCAATGTAAACCGTTTCATTTAATATCTGGTAAATGAAAACAAAAATACAGGGTATCCGCTCACTAATGCGGATACCCTGTTTATTTTTAGTGTATAGGAAAATGCTCGTAACATAGTGGGAAGCCAACGAGAATTGCGAAGCAATTCTTGGAGGGCAAAACGCTGGTTTTGCCCTTTTTTATTGTATAGGAAAACGCTCGTAACATATGAGGAAGACAAATGCAAAATGTCGGTTTTGCTGGTTTTACACGTATTTTATAAGGATGCGCGCTCCCGACCCAATTCCTCATACAATTCTATCGGCGACCAAAAGATATTATGAGGTGTCACTACCGCCTTTCTATCAATCGGATCCAATGCTGCTTCCTTGTATTTTTCCAGAAATTCGTCCATCTTATTAGAGGAGATCCCAGAAAAAACAAGCATTTCTCCCTGAAGATCTTTACCGCTGTAGATACTATTTTCTCTTGAAAAGCCTGTGATCCCGGCTAAAAAACCAATCTTTTGTCCATAAGACCGCAGGGGTACATTTATCAGATGAATACCTAAATTGCGGCATAGTTTTTTTATCTTTTTTTCCTTCGACGGTGCTATATGAAATAACAGAATCTTTCCCTGATCCATAATCTCTCCTGTCCTTTTCTCTTACTATCTATTCATTAATATGAAAGCTATATTCATCATCCCGTGGTATCAGATTTTTTTCGTCCATATCTGCAATATCGATATACAGATCCTGCTGAAGCATCTGCACCATCCGGTCGATTGATGCCTCATCTCCCTGCACCTCCATTGCCACTGTCCCATCTTCTTCATTGCGTACCCATCCGGTAAGCCGCAGACTCTCTGCCGCATATTTTGCCCGGTAGCGAAAGCCTACTCCCTGCACTCTTCCATAAAAAATAATTGATTTACGAATTACTTCTCTTTCCATTATATCCACCATTCTCTGCTTGTCATTCAAATCCCATTTTCAATTCTTCCATAAGTTCATGAACCGTAGTTACTTCTTTAATTCTTCCTATCTCTGCCCCACAAAAGATTAGACCATTCTCCACATCTCCTTGCACAGCTTTCGTTAAAGCATCTGTAATACAATATGGAATTTCATTTTTATTACATTGTCTCATGCAACCATAACACTTTTTTACCGGTATCTTTCCTTTATGAATTTCTTCCAAAAAATGATTATGTAATGCCCTCCCCGGCATACCCACCGGACTTTTTATAATTTCAATCTCATCGGATGTTCCGTGAATGTAAGCTTCCTTATATGCCAAAGAAGCATCACACTCCTGCGTTGCCACAAACCGTGATGCCACCTGTACTCCATCTGCCCCTAGTCCTATTGCATGCCTTACATCTCCTGCATCAAAAATGCCACCTGCTACAACGACAGGAATCTTTTTTGCAAAACGAACAGCAAACTGTCGTACTATCCGAATAATTTCTCGTATTGTATTATCATAATCTATTTTTTGTATATTATGCAATTCCTCTTCCGAAAATCCAAGATGTCCTCCCGCCTTCGGTCCCTCAACCACAACAAAATCTGCTGTACACCGGTATCTTTTTTCCCAACACTGCAAAATAACCTTTATCGCTTTGGGTGAAGATACTATCGGCGCAATCTTTGTATTACTTCCTCTGACATATTCCGGAAGCTTCGCAGGTATTCCCGCACCACTGATAATGACATCAGCTCCGGCTTCCACAGCCGCCTTTACATGGTCTGCATAATCCTTGAGTGCTACCATAATATTAGCACCAACCAACCCCCCCATAGCCTTTTTCTTTGCCAAAAAAATATGCTTTCTAATTGCCTTTATATTTGCAATAGAGGGATTTTTTTCAAACTCTTCTTCATCATAACCGATTTGTGCCGTGGAAATAACTCCTATTCCTCCTTCTCTTGCTACTGCTCCGGCAAGTTCTGACCGGCTTACTCCTACCCCCATTCCCCCTTGTATAATAGGAACGCGCACAATTTTATCTCCAATCTGTAATGGTTTCATATTTATTATTTTCCTTTCTGATGCTTATTTTAACTGTATTCCTCACGTATATATTACATGTTAATCGTTTCTGTGTCAACGTTTCCTTTATCGTTTTACTACTATATGTGGTTTTCACTACTACTTAGATTGAAGCATTGGTGCAATTTTAAATATACTCTTATAATAAACGCTAAAACAGGACAGGATTTTTATACAAAACCCTGTCCTGTTCGGATACTGAAATATATTTATTTATCAAAAATATATTTCATAAACTTTCTAAAAATCTTTAGTCATTAATCTGCCAGATCAAGAATCTCAATCTTTGAAATGGACGCTCCCTCTGTCGGAGAGGAGAATTCAATCCATTTCTTAACACTGGCAAGCTTTTCACCATTCAATGCCAATACTGCACTATCATAAGTGCTATGATCCATTGCATTTAAGTAAGTTGCTCCTTCCCCATCCTTCGTTCCCTTACAATATGCAAACTGGAAATCTGCCTGACTGCTCTTCTCATCTGCTGCCATCGTCACACGGATACAAGGCTTTTTCAGTTTTGACCAGTCATATGTCAGGAACAGCTGCCAGAAATACGGATTACTCCACATTGTCAGATCATCGGAGCAGCTGGTAGTTTCAAATTTACCAACCTCACCCAGTGCAAGATTCGGCTTTCCGTCAGATGTGACTCCCTTATTATTGGTACGTGTCCAAGTTCCTTCCCATGTAGCGACTACTTTTAACTGAGCAGCTTCCTCATCACTAAGTTTCTCAAGTAATGCGGTTCCTGTATTAACAGCACCTTCTTCCAAAGGAATATTTACTGCTCCGGTAACTTTCGTCATCATTTCACCGAAATCCTTGAAGCAAAGCACCTTATCATTACGATCAAATACGGAATTATTCCATAAGATAGGAGCAGCTCCCACCTTCGGACCATATGTCATTATCTCCTTTACAAACTGTGGAATATTCTTTTTGTCAACAGAACCGAAACCATATTCTCCGATAATGATACCATATCCCTGATCAGAGAATTTTTTCAGCTTGTCAAACTGACCATGGAGATAATCATAATCTGCCTGAGTTCCCCATTTATCTCTATACTGAGGATCTGTCTTATCCTCGCAGAGAGCGTAACCATACGGAGAATAGTAATGAACGGATACACTAAGCTTTGTCTTTCCATTCTCTACTACAGGATCTTCAGGCATTCTCCAGCGGTCATCGCAGGTTTTGTCAATATCTGTTGCAAAACCTGCCAGCAGAAGCTGTCTGTATTTATTATTTTCACAGCCTTCTTTGCTTGCACTGTCACGGATGATCTTTACAAATTCCTTATTTATCTTGTTTGATACTTCATATGCCTGATCATGTGTAAGATTTCCCTCTATACCTTCATATGCTGTATTCAATCCCTTATTAGAACCACCGACCTGATCGCTCAGCTCCTCATTCGCTGATTCAAAGATTAAACGATCGCCATACTCACCATAACGCTCAGCTAACTGTGTCCAGATCGCACGATATTTCTTCCATGCCTCATCACGTACATCCTGTCTGTCATTACCATTCTCGTCAGCAGCTCCGAACATTCCCCACCAGCCGCTGTCATAGTGGATATTTAAAACAACATACATATCATTCTCAAAACAGTAATTCATAATTGTTTCCACACGTTTCAGATATTTATCGTTGATCGTATAATTACCATCATCAGATATCATATTTGACCATGCTACAGGAATACGGATTGTCTTGAAACCAGACTGTCTTACCGATGTGATCAGCTTTTTGGTCGTCTTTGGCTGCCCCCAGCCTGTCTCATAAACATCTGTACTTACACTGTTCGGATCTTTGCCTCCGGTATCAATACCACAGCTTTCCATAGTATTACCGAGATTCCAACCCTGTCCCATCTTCCGGATCAGCTCTGTGGCAGTCAGATCCTTGTCCATTGTACCATCATCATATTTCGTCACACCGCCTTTAGACTTTCCCTGAGCCGGGATCGTAGTGATCAGTGGTTCAGGAACAGGTGTA
>JALFLW010000056.1 GCA_022774505.1 Lachnospiraceae bacterium | reverse complement strand
GGAAACCTCCCCGTAGTGATAGGAAGCATCTGCCTCCGATCTCATTGAAACCATTTCCACTGTCGTCTGTCATATTATTATATCATTGATCTGCACGGTCACAACCGTACTCCCTGATGCAGTTTCTCTCCGAATACCGCTCATCTTCACAGAATAACACAAAGCGACGGCTTTTTCAAGCCGTCGCTTCACAGAGGATATAAAACCCTGTCGATCAAAATTGACCAAACCATTTTTTCCTATACAAACCACGCAGCTGATCATGCATGTTTCCTAACAAAAAGGGCAAAACCAGCGTTTTGCACTCTGGCTTCCCTCTACACTACGAGCATTTTCCTATACACTAAAAAAACAGCCCTATTGATTACTCAATAGAGCTGCTTATAAATCAGTCTGATCTCAATTAGTCTGTGGTATATGGCATAAGTGCTACGTGACGAGCGCGCTTTACAGCGACTGTCAGAGCTCTCTGGTGCTTTGCACAGTTTCCGGTAATTCTTCTAGGAAGAATCTTACCTCTCTCAGAGACATATCTCTTTAACTTATTTGTATCCTTGTAATCAATGAAATCATGCTCTTTGTCTGCACAGAAAGCACAAACTTTTTTTCTTCTGCGAATCGGTCTTCTCTTTGCTGAAGCACCGTCTCTATCGCCTTTATTATAAGCCATGACAAAACCTCCTAATCATTATTACGCCACTGTCTAGTTAAATGGCAATTCCTCTTCGATGGCATCCGGAATATTCATGAATCCATCTCCTGCTGCCTGTGTCGGCTCAGGTCTTGATGGAGCCTGCTGGTAGCCATCTCTGTTTCCGTTGTAGTTTGCTGCAGCTGCTTTGCTCTCGGCAAATTCCTGCTCCTCTACAACTACATCGGTCGTATAAACACGGTTGCCTTCCTTATTGGTATAGCTTCCTGTCTGAATACGTCCGGTTACCGCGATCTTGGTACCCTGATGAAGATAATTCTCAGCGAACTCTGCTCCTCTGCCAAATACGACACAGTTGATAAAGTCTGCTGTCTGCTCATCTCCCTGACGTTTAAATCTACGATCGACCGCAAGTGTATATCTTGCAATTGCTGTCTGATTCTCTCCGGAAGAATAACGGATCTCCGGATCACGGGTCAGACGACCCATCAAAATCACCTTATTCATTTAGGAAACACCTTCCTTTCTCCTATGCTTCCTGTCTGATGCATAAGAATCTGAGAACATGATCCATGATGCGGACTGCCTGCTCAAGCTGTCCCGGAACATCTGCCTCAGCATCGAACTGAATAAAGTAATAGTAGCCTTCTTTCATATGCTGGATCTCGTAAGCAAGCTTCTTCTTGCCCCACTCATCCACATTTGTGATGTTACCGCCGAATTTTGTCACATAGTCCTTTGCTTTCTCGACAGTTGCTACTCTTACATCCTCTTCGATCTTAGCATCGACAACTAACGCTAATTCATACTTGTTCATAGTTGTCTGTACCTCCTTTTGGTCTCTGGCTCTCTCCATGGCTCCGCCTCCGTGTGATAAGCGGCTGCGGCATGTCCCTGCATGCTTTGCCCTAACAGAAGAGAACAAGGAAAAATAAACGTATCACAAATCAATAGTTTACAACACTTCCTCTGTAATTGCAAGCTCTTTTTTCAATTTAATTTGTATTTTTAATTTGTATTTTTTAATTTGTATTTCTTTTCTCTTTCTTTTTTCAGCAGGCTATATATTCCAAGCGTAACAGCAGATCCTCCGGCAAAGATCCACATTCCGGTCACCAGCCCTAAGCTGAGCATCCCGCCAAACACCAGCGTACCGATCGATTCTCCCAGATTGTCAGCGAGGTTATAATATCCCATGGCTTCATCCTCTCCATATGCCGCAACCTCAGGCTGTCTGCAGAAAAGTATCTCCCTGCCGGCCGCTCCAAAGCTTTTGGATGCTCCCAGCATAAACAGGGCAAACGCAAGCATGAATAGGTTCTGAAAGTAGCCAAACAACAGCACAGAGCCAATAGAAAGGATACTCGACAGATACAACACTCCCTGCCCCAGATATTTAACGGTGACATTGGTCAATGCCTCACTCAAGAAAATCCCGACCAAACAGTTCATTACTAACAGCAGACTCGTCTGCGATTCCGTCAATCCGTAACTGTCGCCAAATATCGGCAGGAAATAACTGGTAAATCCGTTGATAATAACATATGGAACAACAACCAGCAGCAGATATCCCAGGACCTGGCCGGAAAAGATAAAGGCAACCCTCCCCGTCGTTTTCTCTTTCTGCTGTCCGGACATCCGAAAAGATCGGCCAACCGAAAAGATCAGAGCCAGCATACTGATCCATATTGCCGCTGAAAACAAAAACATTCTGGCCTCTCCGAGATTTTCTGCAATCGCCGCACCGATCACGGTACCGGAGATCATTCCCGACAGAATTGCTCCATTGATCACCGAAAAGCCTTTTGACTGCTCCCCGGGTTCCTGATTTGCCACAATGATCGAGAGACCGTTCATAACAAGACCACACCCGGCACCTCCCAGTACCAGACCTCCCAGCACCATTCCATAATTGTCTGCCAGTGCCATGGACATTTCTCCCACGGCACAGCAAAGTGCTCCTGCAGACATAACGATCCGAAATCCAAACCGTCGGAGCAATGCTGTGCAAAACAATGACATAATACCGATCATGGCAAAATTAATCGTCAAAGGCAAGGAGCCTGCCATCTCTCTCGGGATCACAAAGCTGTCTTTATAAAATTTTTCTATATATACCGGCAAAAAACTGGTAGGCATATTGTACGCTGCAAATACAAAAAATGTGACAATGCGCAGATACGGGATCGGAAACGGCTTCTTTCCGCTTTTCTTTTTTTGTTTCTTCCATTCCTTGTGATCCTCTATAAAAGAAAGACCTTCATTTAAAACGAAAACTGCAATGATCACCATCAGAGCGATCTCTACCATAATCTTTATCTTCATGGAATCAATCATCCCTGACAAGGTATCAGATACCATACCGATTTCAATGATCCCTGCCACTTTTCCATTTTGATCCAGAACCGGTGATTTGACATATACATAAGAACCGGTGGAATCCTGCTTTCCATCATTGATATATTTCTCTTTTGTTTGATAGACCTCGGCTGCCTCCTGTGCTTCCCCCTCATCCAAAGGAAAATATGCCCCCACCGAATTATCAAGATATGCCAGTGCATATGCCCTGTCTCCATTTCTCTTCACTATATTGCAATAAAGATTTTCACTGTATTCACTGGTGACATCGATCAGATTATCCATGCAGTTTTGCAGCTTTCTGTAATCCTCCGAGCCATAATCGGACGGATAATTTACATGCTTTAACGCTTCCACATCAATAATATCAGAGGCGATCTGCGTCACGGTACACATGCTGTTGATCTGTTCCTGTGCATAATTGTCCCTAAAACGGTTCAGCATGCTCAGCATTACCACGATAGCTGATATACTGACACCAAGGATCATGAAAATACTGAATTTTCTTTTGAGCAACACTCCGGACAGGATCAGATATTTTATGAGGACCGCCAGATAATAACAGCCGATCACTGCTGCGATCCCCCAGCATACTACCCGCAGGACCAGCATGGCGATATATTTATTGGAATAATACACTTCTGACAGATCCTGTATCATCCCTTTATGATCCATATCGATCACTGCCGCCCCACAGTTCCATGTTACGGATAAGATATCTTTCCCTACCTTCTGTGATATGTTAATCGTTTCCAGAATTGCATTTTCGATCGGCAGAGAGGTTTGTTTGGACAAAGTTTCTTTATCATATAAAAGTTTTGCACTGTCTCCTGACAGCTTATATATATCCTGATTACATATATCTGAAAAATACAACGTACCTTTTTGTAAAGACAGATTATAAGGAAGGATAAATTCTCTCTTTGGAACACAATATTCTACTTTCATTTTCCGGTCTGCAAAGGAATAGATCGACCCATTTTTAATTACGAAATAACCGCCATTTTTATCCAGGGCAAAATCCTGGATCTCTCCGGAAGTTTCCCATGTAAATCGTTCCTCCGGCTCCGGCTTTGTCTGTCCACTTTTTAGGACATATGTAGCAAATCCGCTCCCATCTTCGTTCACTGCCGCAAACCGGATCTCATTCCCGGTACGGACCAGCGAAAACAGATGGCGTTTCATTACCATTTGCTCTGCATAGTCATTTTCAAAGATCACCCGGTCAAAGCTGCCGTCCGAAGTATATCTTAACACACGCTCCATAGACAGTCCCAGTCCCGTATCATTCCATAATACATCCAAAACATAAATATTTCCTTCTGAATCTACCGCTACCTCATCCGCTTCACCAAAGCTGTCCTTATCATGCATATCCCAGGACATTCTTGCCGTGATCCGGTTTTCTTTAGATACTTTTAATATCTCATTCTTTCCATTATTGATAATATACCTGTTTCCTTTTTGATCAATTGTAGTAAAATATGGATTTTCAATCTTGCTTTTTAATGCAGGAGAGATTGGGAGAAACCACCATTCTACCAGACCTGCCGTAAATAAAACCACCGCCAGCAGCAATATAACGATATCTCTTTTTCTCCATTCCATTTTTCGAAATGCTAAAAACATAGTTATCCCCTTTCTATTACTTACAAAAGCTGACGCTGTGCCATTTTTGCAAATTTTCCGTTTTGTTTCATCAGTTTCTCATAGTTTCCCTGCTCCGCGATCCGTCCCTGTTCCAGATAAATGATCCTATCACAGTCCCGTATTGTGGACAGTCGATGTGCGATCACCAGACGGGTACATTTCATATCTTTTAATGTATCTACCACCTTCGACTGGGTCTCATTGTCCAATGCCGAGGTTGCCTCATCAAAAAGCAGTACACCCGGGTCACCGGCAATCGCCCTCGCGATGAGCAGCCTCTGTCTCTGCCCTCCCGATATTCCGCCACCATCCTCGGATATCATCGTAAACATCCCCATTGGCATCTGACGGATATCATCCGCAAATCCGGCTTTTTCGGCTGCTTTCCACGCCCCATCCATGGTCAGCCGTGGTGCACAGATTGCAATATTTGAAAAAATATCCCCTGCAAACAGTTTTCCATCCTGAAGAACAACACCTATCCGCCGCCGCAGCGATGGCAGATCCATTTGCTCCAGAGCTTTCCCATCATAATAAACAGATCCTGTTTCCGGTGTCTCGAATCCAAGAAGAATCCTCATTAATGTTGATTTTCCATAACCTGAGCTTCCCACAATGCCAATATATTCCCCCTCCTGTATCTGCAGATCCAGACCATCCAGCACGTAAGGCATATCCTGCACATAGCGGAACCGTATCTGATTTAATTCGATCCTGCCGTGAAGCTCCTTTACATATTCCCTGTCCTCGTAAAGTTCCGGCTGTATCTGCATCAACGGCTGCAGCATATGAACTGCCGGTTTCAGACTGCCAAACTGAAATGCAAAATCGGCCAGCATCTGGATGGAAACCGCAAAGGAAGAAAAAGCGGTTTGAAATGCAATATAATCGGAAGCCGACAAGGAGCTTTTCCATGCACAATAGTACAATACAATACTCCCTCCCAATGTCACTGCTTTGCCTGTCACCGGAGAGATTGTGATCCATGGACGTCCCATCAATGGCATTTTTTTCCATGCATCTGCCCACAGACAAAATGCCGGGATCTGTGCACCTGCCACTTTAATTTTCTGGATCCCCTTAACCAGCTGGTAGGATATACCTGTCACCTGTGTATGTACCCTGTTTTCCTGTTCTCTCAGCCGGATCTGCCAGATTCCGGTAAACAAAATAATGGCAAGCTGTATTACAACGATCAAAACAGATGGCAGAAGCAGCTCCTGTGCAAATACAGACACCTGAAACAGATATATGACGGAAAGCATTGCCGTCAACGCAGTCGGAAGCATCCGCCCTCCGATGATATTACAGATATCCTCAATAGCATCTGCTCTCTGATACAGCTCTCCGGAGTCGTATTTTTTAAAAAACGGAACAGGAAGCTGCATCAGCCTCCACCAGACGGCACTCTGTCCCGCTGCCCTCATCCTCTGCCCGATCCGTGCTACGCACAATTCTTTGTACAGAGCGATCAAAGCTGTAAAAAACACGGTACTGATCACCAGAACCACAATGCCCGGAATCTGTCTCGCTGTTCCGGATGGAATGATCGTGTTATATACTATACTGTTAATATACGGCATGATCATTCCGCATACTTCTACCAAGAGACTGATCCCTGCAATGATCCACATATCATTGATCGGAATACTCTCCCACAAAAATTTCCATACCATCTTCATTCCTGTCTGATCAGAAGGAAAAGGTCTATAAATACATACGGCCTCTTTCTGAAAGGCAGATGCCATGCCACCATTCAGTATTTTTTCCTGTCCCTCTATGAATACCCGGTATCTCCCACGGCCTGATGGAATGGCAGTATATTGCTTTCCCTCTGTGTCATGCAGTAAAAGTGGCATAGAAGCCTCCTTCCACCATTTTCCCTCCAGCGTCACACGTCGGACCAGCAGACCACTTTGCTGCAAAAGATCCTCCGGATCATCTTTCTCACTGTCCCCTATATCCTTTGGCAGCGGCATACGATAATATGTCAGGATCCTCATCACATGATTTCTGGTCCTGTCCATTTTCTCCGGCTGTCCGGACAATTCCGGACCACCGAGACATTCATACATACTTTCACAGGTTTCGCGAAATCTTCTTTGATCCTTCTTGCGTTTTATTTCTAACTGTTTCAATGTAATCTCCTTTAATCCGCATTCAACAATGCGGCATATGCCCCATGAAGTTCCATTAATTCCTGATGTGTCCCTCTCTCCCGGACAACGCCACGCTCCAGCATAATGATCTCATCCGCATCCCGGATCGTTGACAATCTGTGTGCAATAATAATACATGTCATTTTGCGCCGCCTGACCGCCTCCATGATCTTTTGCTCCGTCAGCACATCCAATGCAGAGGTTGCCTCATCCATGATCAAAACAGACGGATCTGCCGCAAACGCCCTGGCAATCTCCAGACGCTGTCTCTGTCCCCCGGACAGATCAGAGCCTCCCTCATGAAGCTCATACTGATAGCCCTTTTTGCGCATCATGATATCCGAATGGATGCAGGCATCCCTGCAAGCTTCTACAACTGTCTCCTGACTGATATCATCATTCCACATGGTAATGTTATCCCGAATAGTTCCCCCGAAAAGGGAAATATTCTGATCAACTACTGCCACAGATCTTCGCAGAAGATAATGATCAAGCTCTCCTAACGGCACTCCATCATAAAGGATTTCTCCGGCTCCACAGGGATAAAGGCCGCACAAAAGCTTTGCCAGTGTTGATTTACCGCTTCCACTTCCTCCCACAAGGGCAATCACCTGTCCCGGTTCTGCATGCATAGAAAATTCCGAGATCAAAGGATCCGTGACCGGACTGTAACCAAAGGTAATATCTTTCATATCTATCCTGCCATCCAGCCGCTCTTTCGTGCTATGTATCTTTTGAAACATCCGTTCCTCCGAAATCTCCTCTTCGTAATTCATAACATCCTCCACCCGGTCCACACTGCCGCGGATCTCCTGTGCTGCCTGAATACATCCGGCCAGCGATGCCATAGGCGTAAAATACAGCTGCAGGAATGACTGAAATGCCACAAGTGTTCCTATGGTCTGTCTCCCGCAAAATACTGCATATATTCCCATGATCAGAATCACTCCGCTGCAGACTCCTTCCAAAAGTCGCGGCAAAATCCCCAGATATATCCTGCTGCCGGTAAGCTTTAGCGCAGAGTTATCGTACTTTGCCTGATATCCTAAGATCTTTTCTGCAATCCCACGCTCTGCCCCACTTGCCTTTACCGTCTCGATCATGGATATCCCGGATAATTTGATCCCGGATAATTTTCCGCTATCCCTGCTTAAGCTCCTGCTGAGGTTTCCGTAATTTGCTGTCATGAGCAGGATACAAATAATCTGCACAATACCTGCAAAAGCCACAATCATTGCCATATATAGATCCAATAGAAGCATCAGAAGGACAAGACAAACGATCAATACCATATCCATTACAGCAGGTACAAACCGGTCAAACAGCATGACTGCAATTTCCTCATTATTCTGCTGCCTTGCAACAATATCTCCACTAAACCGCTGATCAAAAAAAGCCGCCGGAAGACGCAGAACCTTCCAAAAAAACCGGGAAGCACTGCTGATACGGAATCTTGCCTTCATCCTCTGCAAAAACAGATTTTTCAGGCAACCACTCACCAAAAGTGCCGCCACAGCTGCTACCATAACAAGCATAAGAGGCTGCATCCATTCCGGAGCTCCTCCTAACAGGATCTGATCAGTAAATACTTTATAAAAAAACGGAGGAAGAATACACAGCAGGCTGTAAATGATTCCCAAAACAACCACAAAAAATAAAGAAAGTTTCATATGCTGAAAGCTCCGCCACAAAAAATCTCCCGTACCGGCCGGATTACCTTCTGCCTTAAAATTTTCTCCCGGTGCAAAACATAATGTCACACCGGTGAAGGATTGATCAAAAACATCCCCCGGGATTTTTGTTCTGCCGGCAGTCGGATCATTGATCACTGCATCCCTTCCTTCAAAACCGCACAGCACAACAAAATGATTGAAATTCCAATGAATGATCATTGGAAAATCATTTCTGAGACGGATCTGACCGGGATCCATTTTAAATGCTTTTGTTTGCAATCCGTGACGTGCTGCTGCCTTTACGATATATTTTGCCGAGCTTCCGTCTCTTGTCACATTGCAGTCGATCCTGAGCTTTTCTAACGGTATAAACCGTTTATAATATGCCAGTATCATTGCCAGAGAAGCAGCCCCACATTCCACAGCCTCCATCTGCAGGATCACCGGTACTTTTTTCGTTTTTCCCATTATTTTGTCATCCCCTTTCGTTCATGATCAATTCATAAGGATGATATTCCTGTTTTATGATACGCACCTTGCAACGGTCACCCGATCTGATGCTGAGATTCTTTCCTTTCGGATTAGACCATACATAACTTCCGTCTCCCGATCCGCTGACACTAAGCTGTATGGTGACCTCCACACAGTTTTGTGATGGCAGGATTTCCTCCACATAATCCTTGGTCCCCATATGCTTTATAATATGATTTTCTGTTACGATATTATCATCAATATCAGATATGATCCCTTCCACATAGCCGTATTCCTCTCTGGTGACATAGGATGGTGTGATCTGGGCCTCCATACCAATCTCCAGTGCTCCAATCTCCTCCTTGGGCACATAAATATAAACTTCCTGATAACTATAGTCATCCTGAGGTACAATTGCAGCGACCACATCTCCCTTGGCAACTGCCTGACCTGTAAGCCTGATCTTTTGTACTACGCCATCTGCAGTACTTCGGAGCATGTAACCTGCTCTGCAGCTGTCAATCTCTTCCTGCAGCTTCCGATATCGTGCGGAATCCTCAGAAAGATCTTTCTGTCGATGGCGAAGCTGTTGTATTTTTTCAAGCGAGGATTCATTATGGATCACCGCAATGATGTCTCCCTTGGCAACCGTATCTCCCTCTTCCACCAGGACATCTCCCAATGTACCGTCCTCCTGTGCCCGCATACTAATGACATCATTGTAGTCAAAAACCACTCCATGATAATCGGCCCCACTGGATATGGTTCCCAAAAACATCCAAAGCAGTGCCGCTGCTGCCCCTACAACAACCGCTGCAAACAGGATCCATGCACCGGAAGGAATCATCCTGATCCTTTGATCCAGCTGTTCCGGTGTAGACAATGTATTCAATGCTTTTTCTTGAAATAATCCCTGCTTCATTCAACTGTCCCCTTCCTTTCCGATTGGTTGATCCGGACAAATTTTTTGTTTTTACATACAAACACCGGGCAGTTTTTTGTCACAAGTCTTCCCTTATCATCAAAGGAAATCCTGCCTGCCACTCCCGAATATCCCTTATCCTTTTTCAATTCATCCATTATCGCTTTTCCACTTCTTCCTTTTTCATGGAATGCTTTGCCCAGCATCTGAAAAAGATCATAGTACTGCACCGCAGCAGTGGAAAATTCTACACCGGTCGTTTTCTCGTATTGTTTTGTAAACTGTTTCAGTGTATTACTTTCTTCATACGGATATACCGGAACGATCACAACCCCCTCCAGCCCCTTTCCGTACTCCTTTAATATTTCCGAGCTGTCCAGTGCGTAATCCCCTATCACCAGCATATCCGGCCGTTTTTTCCGCATCATGCTAAGAAGCCATGCACTATCTGTCTGCGTATAGAAATTGGCTACCAGTGTATCTAACTGCAATCGGTCACATTCCACCAGAAGCTCAGATAATCCGGAATCATCAAAGGGTCCTGTCTGTGTATGGTAAATATTGGTTTTACCGGCATTTCTCACCGCAGACTGGATTCCTTTCATTTCATCCTTTTCAAAAGTAGTATCCGAATGACACAAAGCTATATTTTTTCTTCCTTTTTCCTTTAAATATTCTCCGATTCTTTTTCCAATCGTTTTTCCGCTGAGAAAGTCCGTGATCAGATAAGAATATCCTTTCTCTGCCACCTCATCATAGCAGCCCATAGTCACAATAAAAGGTTTACCGGACTCCTCAAAGAATCCTGCTTCTGCACCTATCGACTCAAAATTCTGAAAACTAATGACAACATCCGCTGTATCATCCTCAGCCAATGCCTTCGCCATAGAAATTCCATTCACGTAATCCCCACCATCATCCACCCTTTTGAGCTTCACCTTTACACCTGTTTCTTTTTCCAGATCCGCTGTTGCCAGCCGGATTCCGTTTTCAATTCCTTCATCAGAATAATAATAATCGCCGCTGTCCAGGATGACTACACGAAGTGTGTCCGTTTTTACGGACTCACTCTTTTGGGGCTGTATTTTTTTTATTGTTATAAGTGCAGTCGCTAATCCTAACACAATAATGCCTGCCAAAATAATCCATTTCTGCCGTTTCAATTTTATCCTCCCATTACTTCTATGACCTAAATACACACATGCCTTCTGACCGCTATACCATATAATTTTTGTGTTCGATCGAAGTATTATAGATCGTATGCCTGCCGTCACTACTAAGATACTCCGGGTACAAAAGCTGGATCAACTCCATATCTGCTCCATGAATTTTATTGCATTTCCTTCCGGAATCTGTCTCATCCACACTGTCAACCTGTATTACATACCGGGTACCATATACATAATATGGCAGTGCCAGCATCGTAATATAGTCAACTACCGCCTCTTTTTTCTTGTCTTTATCGGTAATTTTACGCATATAGGATGAACCTTGAATATATTTCTGTCTTTTTTCATAAAACATTTTGCAAAAGCTCTCATCCCGGTGATGAAGAACACGGTATTCTATTTTCGGATACTCCGCTGCCACCTGTTCAATGATCTGAAGGTATAGATCCGTGACCGCATAACACTCCTTTTTAAATTCCTGCATTGCATTTTCTCTCAGCTCTGTCTCCAATTCCTCCAGAGAATTCTCCATGTACTTAAAATAGGACATATCAGGCAACGGGATCACCAGCTTTCCACGAAATACCTCTCCCATGGCAAACAGATAACGTATACTGTCATATTCCTGTCTGGTGACACCACTTTTGCGGTTTATGATCCGCACCGCCGCCGTTTCCCCGGGGTGTGCTGCAATATAATCCTCAATCGCTTCCTCTCCCCTCGTAGTCGCCTGAGCAAGGCATCTCCTTCCACAACTGCAGTCAAATATCTCCTTTTCACCGTTTTTGTTTTCAAGTTCCAACAGCATTTCATCCACACCAAACAGACAAGGTCCCCCCACCAGTCCGATCGATTTCTGTGTATTGACTGCTTCATGCAGCTTTTCCATCCGCGATACAAACAGTGGGATACTTTTGATATCTTCACTCCTTATTCTCTTCATTTCAGGAAACAACTGCTGCAGATCATCGAACCAGGTCAAATACACTGTATTTTTGTAAAGAAGTGCCTGTCTGTTTTTATAATCGTAACCATAATCGGCAATATATTGTTCTTCCAATTTTTTCTGTATCTCTGCTTTTTTTCTGCTTAGCTTTCTTTTTTCATTTTTGATGATATTTTTTTCTTCCCAGCTCAGCGTTCTGTCCCCTTTTTCTGCCTTCCGGCTTTTCAAAATCCTGCCAAGCTTTCGGATGCGCTGATCGTAGATCAGATACTCCTCCGTTTCATGAAGTTCATTGTGAAATTTTTTTTGGTATTCATAAAGCTGTGCAAACTGCTGTGCTGTATTTTCTCCTATACCGGGTTTCATAAAATCTCCGATGGTAATTGGATATTTCATCAGTTCCTCCGGCATATTTCCATAAACACTTTCCTCTCGTCTGATCTTATTTAGTTGTAATAAGGTTTCAATATCTGTCAACATTTTACTTCTCCATTCTGCATCCTTCCTGCCTTTTTTACTGTAATATGTATCCGCCAGGCATTTGTGTTTTTTTTCTTTAATTTTTTCTTCAGCTTTTTTATGCGTATCTTTTTCGTATAAATTCCTTTTTTATCGGATTTTCCTTTGCATATATATGCAAGTCCTTTTTTCCTTGCCTTGGATAATGTATACTTTTCGGGATAGATTTCCAGCTTGATCTGTGCTGCCGGAATGGTTCTGATCACAAGTTTTTTCTTGTTACATTTCACTGAACAAAGCAGCTTTTTCTTTTTTAACCCTAAGGATTCAGACGGCTTTGGCAATGCTGTATGCGGCTTTTTCAATGCCGGACTCACCGATGGTCCCGGTCCTACCGATGGCTCCGATACCGTTGGGCCTGCCAATGGCTTCGAAGATACCGGATATGTCTCCCTGGGTGCCGGGTTGGTTGATAGTTCCGGCAATGCTGTGTGCATCTCCTTTACTATCGGGCTCGTCGATGGCTTCGATACTACCGGATATGTCTCCTTAGGCGACCGGCTCACTGATGGATGCGAAGATGCTCCTTGTGTCTCCTCTGGCGATCGGCTCGCCGATGGCTCCGGTGATACCAGATACGTCTTCTTCGGCTCCGGGCTTACTGATGACGCCGGTGCTTCCACCGTTTCTTCTGCCAAAAACTCCTCTTCTATATAAGAAATCTCCTCTTCTTCCTCTTTTAGCAGAAGCTTTCCTCTTGTAATATATTCCTTTCCATCTGCAAGATAACCATTTTTGTATCGGATCGTCAGATCCAATAACACCTCCCGGTCATCCTCCCCATCCTTTTCCAGAGAAAAGAATAATGCATTCTCCCCGGTCAATTCCTGACGCTCTCTGCCAGCCATTCTCTCCAGACTATACGGCTGTGCTGACACTTCTGCATGTTCTGTCAGTGAAGTAAGCTCCACCCGGATATCCTCTGCAGCGACCCATTGATCTGCTAAAGCAAGCTCCAGGGAATACATATCTCCTGATCCACTACCGGATACTTCTATACTCTCCCGGTTTCCGGCCGCGTCCTTTAATCCGGCACTCTGTACATGCAGGTGTGGCTGTGGTGTCACGTTCAAAGCATTTTGCAGATTGATCCGTGGGAAATAATGATCCTGTGCCATCTGATCTGTCTTGACAATGTACTGATCTGCCGTATAAACCAGCTGCCCTATCATAGCCGCAGGTTCATAACAGCCTTGATTTTTCCATTTCTTCACCAAAGCGGCACAGGCTCCCGCAGCAATCGGGGCAGCCATTGAAGTCCCCGACTCTTTTTGAAAAACTCCTCCCGGCCATGTAGAATAGATCTCTGTCCCGGGGGCTGCGATCTCATAATCAACCTCTGTATCCGGTCTATAATCCCAGTTGGAAAACCATGCCAGATCCCGGTCACTGTCATAGGCCATTACTCCCAATACATCAGAAAGTCCTGCCGGAAAGATATTGACTGCATCACTATAGCCGGATTCCTTTGTTGGTGCACTCTCATTTCCTGCTGCAGCCACGATCACCGCTTTTTTCGATGCCATATGTATTGCTTTTTCGAGCGTCTCATCCATATAGTCTGCACCAAGAGACATCGTGATCACATCTGCACCATTTTTAACGGCATAGCGTATTGCCTTTGCACAATTGGCAGATGAAAAACCATTCTGACTGTTTCCCGCCTTAACGATCATAATACTTGCACCATAGCCAAAATTTCTTTTTCCATCTGTTTCCATTCCAAGAATCCCTGCCACATGTGTGCCATGACCGTCACTGTCAGTAACATTTCCATTATCTCCACGCACATTGTAGCCATATACATCATCTACATAACCGTTTCCGTCATCATCCACTCCCTCTTCCCCATTTTTTTCAGCCTCATTGACCCACAGATGATCCCGAAGGGCATTGTGCGTAATATCTGCTCCGGTATCGATCACGGCGATCACCGTTCCCTCTGCCGCATCACGATCTGCCTGCAGACCTTCCTCCTGTTCATACCACAGGGAAGATACGGCTTTTTTATTTGCTTCGGAAACCGTATACAGAGACATATTTCCATGAGCTGTTACTTTTGCATTTTCATTTACGAAACCTCCTCCGATGACCTCTCCGGCAAGCAGCATTACGATTAAAAACCATGCCATACATTTCTTATTTTGATATATCCTGTTATGGTACCTCTGCCTTCTATATAATTTTATTTCCATGACACCTCCTTCCCTTTGCAAAGCAATTTCCACCGGCTTTCCGCCTTGTTACGGGCATTTTCTATATGAAGCAGGGTGTTAAAAGTCCTGATTCAGACCTTTTGATACCCTGTTCCTATATACTAAATCAAAGCAGCCCGGCAGAATATCCACCGGACTGCCTATGCATCTGACATATTTTATAACAGATACATTATTTTTTTGTTTTTACCTTGATCACTGTTTTATTCTTGTATCCTTTTCTGGTAACAGTTACTTTGACAGCCTGTTTTATTTTTAATTTTTTCTTTAGTTTAATTACTGCTTTTCCTTTCTTATTGGCAGTAACTGTCGGATATTTTTTGATCTTTCCTGCTTTTTTTCCTTTCCTGGCAGTCTTTTTATTTTTGTAAGATGTCAAGGTTACTTTCGCCTTGGCCACTGTCTTCACAGTTACCTTGGTACCGGCTTTATTCACAGTTACCTTGACCGGTACCGCTTTTTTAACCGCCGGTTTTTTGGTCGGTTTCGTTGTTGGTTTTGTTATTGGTTCCGTGGTCGGTTCCGTAGTTGCCTCCGGCTTGTTGTCCGGCTGCACGCTTGGAAGCCCTGTAGGCTGTGCACCCGGTGCCTTTGTCGGCTGCACACTCGGAACAGCTGTAGGCTCCATAGATGGTGCTTTTGTTTCTGCCGGCTGTGCCGATGGCGTTTCGGTTGCTGCCGGTGTTTCAGTTGCTGTCGCCTTATTTACCTTTACCTTAATGGATGTCGTTCTTATCAGTCTCTCCGGCACCATATACATTGCACGTTCCTTTTGGAACCAGCCCTCTCCCTCACTCTTAATGAGAGAGCCGAAATCGCTGTCACCACTTCCCTCTATTCCGGTCGGAACAAACGGATCTGCCTGTGTTACCTCTCCTCCCGGATAGGTCCTGGCTGTTACTGTGACTTCACCCTCCTTCAACGGAACGAGTACACCATTACTGTCGACATAAGCAATGCTTTCATCCGATACAGACCATGTTGTGTTCAAAATGCTTTTTGCATCCAGACCTTCCTTCTTTAAGGATTCTGCTGCATCTCCGCTTTCATCTGTCTGGTAGATCGTATCCAGCTTCATAACCTGATTCTCTGCCATCTCCAGCGTTCCATCAACTGTCTTTAACGGCTGTACGGCACTGATGGCATCCAGAACACTTGCATCTGCCGATGCACGGTCTTTTTCAATCTCATAACTTCCAATGTGGATATCCTTAACCGCATCACAAGCCATTCCTTCCCATTCCGAAATTTGTCTTGTCACCTCAAATTGCTGCCAGATATCACCATATTCTGCGGTTAAAGTAATCGCATCTTTTCGTGTTCCATCCTCCTGTGTGGTTACATTTCCAAAGCTGCATTCACTGATATCAACGGTCTTACTCAGGCTCTTACGCTCTCCATAAGGAATTTCAAAATCTTTCTCTGTCATAAGAACCGTGTCACCATTCTTTATCTGCAGATCTCCCTTGAAATCTTTGTTTCCTGTATTAACGATCTGCAGGTTCACAGAAGCCGTCTTTTCATCGATCAATTCTGCCTTGTCAGTTTCTATACTGAGTACAGCTTCTTCTTTTAACGACTTTTCTATCGTCTGGACATCATCACCGTTTTTGATCTCAACGACAAGCTTTGTTCCTTCGATCTGATCTACATTAAGCTCTCCGGTTCCACTGAGTGTCACCGTGTTTCCTCCCAAAAGAACATTCTTGTCGGAATCCTCTGCACTCTCGCCAAGAGCAGACCATTCCGGCTCATTTCCTACAAACTGACCATCACTCTCCAGATACATACGATACTGTGTACCCTCGATCGGTTTCAGTCCGTCGTTCGTTACATCCAAGGTAAATGCTATACTTTCATCCCTTGTATAAAGTTCTTTGTCCGTTACGATCTCTGCACACTGAAGCTCGCTTTTTACGACAAAGTTCTGTACACAAAGACTCTTTGCTGATTCATCCTCCTCAAAGACATTATTGTCATTCAGTTTCTGCTGACCTTTAGCAAAAAATGCCTGCATCCATCCTTCTTCATTTACCTGGAAGGAAATGTCCGTATAATTCGCACCTTTACCGGTTGTGATCTGTACCGGTTTTGACCAATCATATCCATCGCAGGAGCGGATTGATTTCACCTTGGCCGGATCTCCCGCCTCTACCTTGCCGGTCTCACCATTGAGATCTGCTTCCTTGCTATAGTCAATCTGGTATACCTGCCCTTCAGACAGCTTCGTTCCGTCCTCCAGCTGCAGATCTTTTTTCGCTGTGATACTTACCGGATATGTGGTATTGTCTTTGCCTGACGCAAACTGATAAGACACCTCATCCGTATCTTCGTAGGTAAATGTTTCTGTAGTACTCTCCAGAGTCGGCTCACAATACGCTCCAAACAACTGTGTCTCACGGACAGTATTTTCAGCTCCCGTTTTATCCTGATCCTTCAACGAGCTGTCCACGGCACTCCAAAGAACATACATGCTGGTGTCATTTGCCTGAACATCATAGTCACTGATCTTATTCTCTGTAATATTTCCTTCCTCATCCGTCTCGGATTCATGTTGTATTGCCATTACGACCGGATCATTTTTTGATTTATTCAGCACATACACATCTCTTGTGCTTTCATCCGGCATCGTTACCTGTTTTTCTTCCAGATAACTGTCTTCCGTATTAAGAGAAGAAACTACATCACTGACATTAAGATATTGGATGTCTCCGCCATGCAGCCAGTATAAATATGTCATACCTTTGCAGCGTACAAACTGTGGTTTTGAAGTCTGCAGGGCATCTGCCGTAATCTGGATCGGATGGTGGAAAGTATCCTCCTTGAAATTGTAAATCTGCAGATAGAGCTGCTGATCATTTGTTGTCTCCAGATTTGCATCCCGGTCAATGGTATAGGCA
>JALFLW010000050.1 GCA_022774505.1 Lachnospiraceae bacterium | reverse complement strand
AAAACTATTATAAGTTTGTGTTTCAATTTTGGGAGATAGTGTTATGCGAGTACTTGTGATTCCGGATATTCATCTGAAAACATGGATATTTGACAGGGCAGAGAAAATCTTAAAGGACGGTAAGGCGGATCGGGCTGTATGCCTAATGGATATTCCGGATGACTGGAATATGGAATTTCAGATAGAGAGATATAAAGAAACATTTGACCGGGCAATCACATTTGCTGAGGACTATCCGGATACGCTCTGGAGCTATGGTAATCATGATGTGAGCTACCCGTGGGGAAGGCTTGAGACCGGATATTCCCCTTATGCTGAGAGGATGGTTATATCAAAGCTTGAAGAACTTGAGAACAGCCTTAAGAGCCCGGCACAGATCAACATAATCCATCGGATTGATAATGTGCTTTTCTCCCATGGAGGGCTTACAGCTGATTTCCTAAAATGGTTAGACGAGGATTTGCTGGATGCAGATATAGATGATGTTATAGCAGCGGTGAACGATGCTCCGCTCGATTATCTCTGGAATGATGCATCTCCGTTATGGTTCAGATCACAGTATGAGACCAAAGCGGTATTCAGAGCAGATACATACAAACAGGTGGTAGGGCACACTCCGGTGGAGAAGATATTTGAAAAAGACGGCATCATATCGACAGATGTGTTCTCTACCTATAGAGACGGAACGCAGATTGGGGAGTCTGCGATGATTGCTATTGATTCGAAATCCGGGAAATTCGAGAAGATAGAGGTTATGGGGAAGCTGGGAGTGTGATGAGGATGAAGGAACCTACACAGCAGTATTCAGATACAATTAAATTATTACAAGCCAGGATACAGGCATTGGAGAATGAAAACCGACTTCTGAGAGAGCGATTGGATGAAGCCGGTGTTTCGTATTCGGATATTGTGTCTGGCGACGATGAAAGAGTTGTGGAATTATATGATCTGGATCAGGGTGCTCGTATAAAGAAATTTGATGTTACGGATAAGATTGCAAGTGACTTCTTTATGATGTTCTGCCGCGGAAGGAAGGATGTGTATGATCTTCGCTATACGAATCCCAAAATGGGGAAGAACGGGTATTATACGCAGTGCTTTAATCGCTGGGATCGTGGCTGCCATATACAGAAAAAGGATGGAGTTCGTTGTAAGGATTGCGAATTAAGGGCATATAAGCCGGTCACCCTGCCTTTGATAAAGGCGCATATGAATGGGACAGATCCAAATGGCAATGATGTCGTGGCGATATATCCGATGCTTGAAAACAACCTTTGTCAGTTGCTTGTATTTGATTTTGATAATCATGCAAAGGGTGCAGAACAGGAAGATTATGCGAATATTGATGATAGGTGGAAAGAAGAAATAAATGCTTTGCGGCGCATTTGTAAGAATCTGGATGTGGACGCTGTGGTGGAACGATCAAGGTCGGGACGCGGTGCGCATCTTTGGATATTCTTCAAGGAAATGATTCCTGCCAGATTGGCGAGAAAATTTGGTTTTGCGTTGCTAGAGAAAGGAGCTGAATCCGTCAATCTTAAGTCCTTCAAATACTATGATCGCATGATACCGACGCAGGATGCGCTTCCTGAGGGCGGACTTGGAAATGTCATTGCACTTCCTTTACAAGGAATGGCTCTGAAGTCCGGAAACAGTGCTTTTGTTGATGAAAATTGGAATGCATATGAAGATCAGTTAAAAGTTCTTGCCGGAACAAGGCGACTGACCAGACAGGAGATAGAGGACTATCTGTCTTTATGGTACAGTACGGGATTCACCAGCGAAGACAATGGTACTGATGCACCATGGGATAAGAATTCTGAGTTTGAAGCAGGCAGTGTTAAGGGCGTGGTGCGTATCGTGCTGGCTGACCGCATTTACATAGACTCATCAGGAATGTCCAATAAGACAAAAAGACAGCTTCGCCGTATGGCAACATTTTCAAACAAGCAGTATTTCCAGAATCAGGCTATGGATATGCCAAATTACGACGAATCCAGATTCATTTACCTTGGAAGTGACGAAGGAAAATATATTGTATTGCCTCGCGGACTTCGGGAAGATATTCTAAAGAAGTTTGATAATGCAGGAATCAGTTATAAGATTGAAGATAAGAGAACAAAAGGGCGGAAACTCAATATTTCGTTTAAGGGAGAATTGCGTGAATCACAGATTCCGGCTGTGGAAACTATGCTTAATAATGAAACCGGGATACTGCACGCCGCCACCGCGTTTGGTAAGACGGTAGTCTGCTGCGATATGATTGCGAGAAGAGGCATAAGTACCTTAATACTTGTAGACAGGGCGGACCTGATGAACCAGTGGATTAAGCGTCTGGACGAGTTTCTGGATATTGATGAGGAACTGCCTGAATATCAGACAAAGACCGGGCGTACACGAAAAAGAAAATCATTGATTGGAAATCTTCAAGGAGCGCATGATACGCTGACCGGAATAGTGGATGTGGCCATGATACGCTCTCTTAAGAAAAAGGACGTATTTCATCCGATGCTGAAAGAATATGCTCAAGTATACTTTGATGAATGTCATCACGCAGCATCGGATAGCGCAATAGAAGTGCTACAGGAGATAAATGCAAAGTATGTATATGGCGTGACGGCAACACCGAAACGTGGTGATGGTAAGGAAAAGATAAACGAATTTCTGCTCGGCCCTATCAGGTATAGGTTTACAGCAAAAGACAGAGCTGAGGAGCAGAATATTGATCATCTGGTATATCCCCGATTTACCCGGACAGTAAAGCCTCATCATTTGTCAAAAACACCATATGGTAATGATGCCTATGAACTGATAAGGAATAATGATGTTCGCGACGAACAGATCATCAGGGATGTGGCGGACTGTGTGCAGGCTGGAAGAACTCCGGTGGTACTGACGAAATATGTTGATCATGCAAAGAAACTGGCCGAAAGGCTTAAGATATATGCTGACCGCTTGATTCTGCTAACGGGGGCAAATGGAACGAAAGCGCGCAGGGCACAGGTGGAAGAACTGAATAAAGTTGATGATTTGGACAGTCTTATTCTTGTGGGAACGGGCTCTTTACTTGGAGAGGGCTTCGACTTTCCGAGGCTTGATACCCTGTTCATGGCGACTCCTGTTTCAGGGGAAAATGTTGTGGAGCAGTATGTCGGACGACTTAACAGGGATTATGATGGTAAAGAAAATGTCATCGTCTATGATTATGTGGACAGTCATATCCCGAAGTTCGATAAAATGTATGCAGCAAGGCTGAAGGCGTATAAAAAGATCGGATATGAGCTTTGCGTTAATATGGACGGCGAAAAGCAGAAGGCAAACGCAATCTATGATATAGAAAATTATGCGGAAACTTATTGGAAGGATCTTGAGGAGGCTAATTCAGCGGTCGTTGTATCAAGTCCGAGGTTAAATAATCAAAAAGTGGATTGCATTATAAAGATGCTTGGAAAGCGGCGGGAGTTGGGAGTCAAGGTAACAATTGTCACATGGCATCCCGATGCCTATAAATATGGCAAAGATGATGTTCGGATGGAACTTTTGGAGAGACTTCGCAAAGCAGGTTTTGAAATCAGGCTTGTAGAAGAGTCCTGCGAGCATTATGCCGTAATCGATAATGAGATTGTCTGGTATGGAAGTGTGAACCTGCTGTCAAAGGAAGATGCTGAGGACAATCTGATGCGGGTATGCAGTAAAGATATCGCCGCAGAACTTCTTGAGATGACATTTGGCTCT
>JALFLW010000033.1 GCA_022774505.1 Lachnospiraceae bacterium | reverse complement strand
TTCTTGGAGGGAAAAACGCTGGTTTTGCCCTTTTTTAGTGTATAGGAAAATGCTCGTAATGTAGAGGGAATCCAACGAGAATTGCGAAGCAATTCTTGGAGGGCAAAACGCTGGTTTTGCCCTTTTTTATGAAAAAAGGATATTCTATTGCCGAAAATAATTTTATTCATCACCGCTGTTCAATGCTGTTCTCATCAAAATCTCTTTGACATCCTTACTTATACGGTATATAATAAAGAGAATGCATTGATACAATAGGAACGATGAATTATCATGGCGAATAGGAGGATGCAGCGTGGCAAAGTATACCAGAGATGACATTTTAGACATGATTGAAGAAGAGGATATTGAATTTATCCGCCTTCAATTTACAGACATCGCAGGAAATCTAAAAAACATGGCAACCACGGTTGACCAGATTGACAAGATACTGGATGGCAGATGCCAGTTCGATTGTGCGGCAATCGATGGTTTTGACGGTGACATGGAGGAATTATTCCTGATTCCCGATTTAGATACGTTTGTTATTTTTCCGTGGCGTCCACAGCATGGAAAGGTAGCCCGTTTTATCTGTGATATTGTGAAACCGGATGGGACACCTTTTGATGGTGACAGCCGTTATATTTTAAAAAGAACAATTGCTGAGGCAAAGGAGATGGGGTACGATTTTGATGTTGCCCTTAAAAATGAATTTTTCTTATTTGATCTTGGCGAAAATGGAGAGCCGACCCAAAATTCCAGTGAGAAGGGCGGCTATTTTGATGTTGGGCCTGCTGACTGTGGCGAAAATGCAAGGCGTGACATGGTTCTGTATCTGGCAGATATGGGAATTTCGACAGAGTCCTCTTATCATTCGGATGAGGCGGCACAGCATGTATTAGATATGTCCTATACAAATGCATTGACAATGGCAGATCACATCATGACTTCCCGTCTGGTGATCAGAACGGTTGCAAAGCGTCATGGCCTTCATGCAACATTTATGCCAAAACCAAAGAAAGACTCAAAAGGATCAGGAGCTCATTATACATTTTCCCTGTCAAAGAATGGAAAAAATATTTTTACGGATGCGGAAAATGCCGCCGGGATCAGTGGAGAAGGATACGCATTTATGTCGGGTATTCTGGAGCATATCGCCGATATGTCGCTGGTTACGAATCCGCTGGTTAATTCCTACAAGCGTCTTGTGCCGGGATTTCTGGCTCCTCTTCGGGTGAGCTGGTCTGTACACAATTCAAGCCCCCTGATCCGTCTTACTTCAGTAGGTGGCGACGGAGGAAGGATTATTTTGCGCAGCCCTGATGGTGCAGCTAATCCATATCTCGTGATTGCGGCATGTCTGGCAGCGGGGCTGGATGGTATCCAAAGAAATCTGCAGCCGCCGGTATGCATGGATAAGATGTCACCGGAAGAGCTTGCTAAGAGGGAAAAACTTCCACGTACACTTTATGAAGCGGTAAAACGTTTTGAAAATGATGCATTTCTGCAGAATGTGCTGGGTAAGCATGTCTCCGACTATCTGATCGCTACAAAGGATGCAGAATGGGAAGAGTATTGCAGACAGGTGACGAACTGGGAAACAGAACGTTACCTTGGAACAGTATAGGAACACCGCTGATAAGTAACCGATATACGGGAGGTTTTTATGGCAGATATCATTATTGCATTTCCCAAGCTGGATGATGCAAAAAATCTAAAAAAACTTCTGCTTCGAAACGGGTATGATGTCAGTCTGGTATGTGACAATGGAGCACAGATCGTCAATGCCGTAAATCAGCTGGATGGTGGTGTGGTGATATGTGGATATCGATTTAGCGATATGCACTTTTCAGAAATTATGGATTATCTGCCGAGAGGTTTTCAAATGCTTTTGATGGCATCTCCGGCAAAACTGGAGGACAGTGATATCAGTGAGGTTGTATCGCTTCCGATGCCTCTTAAGGTACAGGATCTGTTAAACACCCTGGAAATGATGATGGTGCAGTACCGAAGGTGGAAGAAAAAGCAGAAAAACAAGCCAAAAGTACGATCAGAAGGTGAGAAAAGAACAATCCGAAAAGCGAAAGAACTGTTAATGGAGAGGAACCAGATGACAGAGGAAGAAGCACATAGATATATACAGAAAATAAGCATGGACAGTGCGACAAATTTAGTTGAAACTGCTGAAATGATACTAGAACTAAATGGAAAGGAATGGGAAATTTAGATGAAAGCGTTTCTTATTTTAGAGGATGGAACAGTATTTGAGGGCAAGAGTGTTGGCTCCCGTAGGGAAGTGATCAGCGAGATCGTATTTAATACATCAATGACAGGTTATCTGGAGGTTCTGACTGACCCAAGTTATGCGGGACAGGCAGTGACAATGACATATCCGTTGATCGGTAATTATGGTATTGCCTATGCAGATATGGAGTCACGAAAGGGGTGGCCGGACGGTTTTATCACCAGAGAAATTTCCCGTATGCCAAGTAATTTCCGATGTGAGGATACATTGCAGAAATTTCTGGAGGATCAGGATATCCCGGGAATCTATGGTATTGATACCAGAGCGTTGACAAAGATCCTCCGTGAAAAGGGAACAATGAACGGAATGATCACTACGAGAGGGGATTATGATCTGGATGAGATCCTTCCGAAGTTAAAGGAGTATACGGTAACAGGCGTGGTGAAAAAAGTTTCACGCAGCCAGAAGGAGTCCTTTAAACCGGGTGATCTTGGATCTGAGAAGACGGATGCAAAGTATAAAGTGGCTGTGATAGATGTCGGAACGAAGAATAATATTATCCGCTGTCTGTTAAACCGGGGATGCGAGGTAGATGTATATCCATGTGATTTTGAGGCGGATGAGGTGATCGCTGCAAAGCCGGATGGTATTATGATCACAAACGGACCGGGAGATCCGGCGGAATGTATTGATATCATTGAGCAGATCAGGAAACTGGCAGAGTCAGGCATTCCGATCTTTGCGATATGTCTGGGACATCAGCTGATGGCACTGGCACATGGATTTAAAACATATAAGATGAAGTACGGTCATCGCGGAGCCAATCATCCGGTTATGGATCTGCATACCAGAAGAGTTTATATTTCTTCACAGAACCATGGATATGTGGTAGATGGGGAATCTCTGGATGATTCAAAGGCAAAGCCTTGGTTTATAAATGTGAATGACAAGACAATCGAGGGACTGGAATATATTGGAAAACCGGTTAAGACGGTACAGTTCCATCCGGAAGCAAATGCAGGTCCAAAGGATTCGGAAGTATTATTTGAAGAGTTTATTAAGATGATGGGAGGTAATCAGTAATGCCAAAATTAGAGGGAATTAAACGTGTCTTAGTAATTGGTTCCGGCCCGATCGTAATCGGTCAGGCGGCCGAGTTTGACTATGCAGGAACACAGGCATGCCGTTCTCTGAAGGAAGAGGGAATGGAGGTTATCCTTGTCAATTCAAATCCTGCCACGATCATGACAGATAAAGATATTGCGGATAAGGTGTATATTGAGCCTTTGACAGTTGGTGTGCTTCAGCATATTATTGAAGTTGAAAAGCCGGATAGTCTTCTTCCTAATATGGGTGGACAGGCCGGTCTGAATCTGGGCATGGAACTTGCAGAGTCCGGTTTCTTGGACAGCCATAATGTTAAGCTTTTGGGAACGACAGCGGAGACGATCAGAAATGCGGAGGGTCGTCAGGAATTTAAGGATCTGATGGAGCGGATCGGTGAACCATGTGCACCTTCTGAGTTGGTAGAAAATATTGAGGATGGTGTGGCATTTGCGGATAAGATTGGTTATCCGGTTGTATTACGACCTGCATATACTTTAGGTGGTTCCGGTGGTGGAATTGCACATGACCAGGAGGAGCTGGAGGAGATCCTCTCGAATGGTCTTCGTCTTTCACGTGTCGGTCAGGTACTTGTAGAGCGTTGTATTGCCGGATGGAAAGAGATTGAGTATGAGGTAATGCGTGACAGCAATGGCAACTGTATTACCGTATGTAATATGGAAAATCTGGATCCGGTTGGTGTTCATACCGGTGACAGTATTGTCGTGGCACCATCCCAGACCTTGTCTGATAAAGAGTATCAGATGCTTCGTTCTTCTGCATTAAAGATTATCAGTGAACTTGGCGTGACAGGTGGATGTAATGTGCAGTTTGCCCTTCATCCGACTTCATTTGAATACTGTGTTATAGAGGTGAATCCGCGTGTGAGCCGTTCTTCCGCACTTGCCTCCAAAGCAACGGGATATCCAATCGCTAAGGTGGCAGCAAAGATCGCACTGGGATATACGCTGGATGAGATTCCGAATGCAGTTACCGGAAAGACATATGCCAGCTTCGAGCCTGCTCTGGATTACTGCGTTGTCAAGATCCCAAGACTTCCATTTGATAAATTTATAAATGCAAAGCGTACTCTGACTACACAGATGAAAGCAACCGGTGAGGTTATGAGTATCTGTACTAATTTCGAGGGCGGTCTGATGAAAGCGATCCGTTCGCTGGCACAGCATGTGGATTGTCTGGAGACCGGGGAATATGATGGCATGTCAGACGAAGATGTACTGGAGAAGCTGGATGTTGTTGATGACCGCCGTATCTATCTGATCGCAGAGATCCTTCGTCGTGGTATTGCATCTTATGAAAAGATTCATGAGGTGACCAAGATTGATGAGTGGTTTATTGACAAGATCGCAATCCTCGTGGAGATGGAACAAAAGCTCAAGGCATGTAAGGGCAATATAGATAAAGAGCTGATGAAAGAAGCTAAGCGAATGGAATTCCCGGATAATGTAATTGCCCGCTGGACCGGAAAGACAGAGGAAGAAATAAAACAGCTTCGTTATGAATATGGCATTACGGCAGCGTTTAAGATGGTTGATACCTGTGCAGCGGAGTTTGCTTCAGAGACACCGTATTATTATGGATGCTTTGATGGAAGCAATGAGGTCGAGGAAACGACAGACCGCAAAAAGATCATGGTACTTGGTTCCGGCCCGATCCGTATCGGACAGGGTATTGAGTTTGACTACTGTTCGGTTCATAGTGTATGGGCATTGAAACAGGAGGGGTATGAGACCATTATCGTAAACAATAATCCGGAAACAGTAAGTACGGATTTTGATATCGCTGATAAGCTCTACTTTGAACCGTTGACACCGGAAGATGTGGAGAATATTGTCCGGTTGGAGAAACCGGATGGTGCTGTTGTACAGTTTGGTGGTCAGACGGCTATCAATCTGACAGAATCCCTGATCAAAATGGGTGTCAAGATCCTGGGAACAAGTGCAGAAAATGTAGATGCAGCAGAGGATCGTGAATTGTTTGATGAGATTCTGGAGGAGTGCTGTATCCCAAGAGCAAAAGGAGATACCGTATTTACGACAGAGGAAGCATTAAAGGTTGCCAATGAGCTTGGTTATCCTGTATTGATCCGTCCGTCCTATGTATTGGGTGGACAGGGTATGCAGATTGCCGTTCGCGATCAGGATATCGTAGAATTTATGGCCGTGATCAACCGTTATCATCAGGATCATCCGATACTGATCGATAAATATCTGATGGGTAAAGAAATAGAAGTTGATGCTGTATGTGACGGAGAAGATATTCTCATTCCGGGTATTATGGAGCATATTGAGAGGGCTGGTATCCACTCCGGTGATAGTATATCCGTTTATCCGGCACAGACGATTTCTGATAAGATCAAGCGTGTGCTGGTAGATTATACAGGCAAGCTTGCAAGATCTCTTCATGTTATCGGTTTGATCAATATTCAGTTTATTGTATATCAGGATGAGGTATATGTTATCGAAGTAAATCCTCGTTCCAGCCGTACAGTACCATATATCAGCAAGGTGACGGGTATTCCTATCGTTGATCTGGCATCCCGCGTTATCCTTGGTGCAAAGATACGTGATCTTGGCTTTGAACCCGGACTGGCACCGGAGGCAGGATATCTGGCGATCAAGATGCCGGTATTCTCATTTGAGAAGCTTCGCGGTGCGGAGATTTCGCTCGGACCTGAAATGAAGTCTACCGGAGAGTGTCTTGGTATCGCAAAGACCTTTGATGAAGCACTTTATAAGGCATTTCTGGGAGCAGGAGTAAATCTTCCAAAGCATAAGAAAATGATCATTTCCGTAAAGGATTCCGATAAATTAGAAGCTGTTGGTGTGGCAAAACGTTTCAAGAAGCTTGGTTATGAGATTTTTGCGACAAGAAATACGGCGCGTGTATTAAATGAAAACGGTGTGCTGGCAATTCCGGTAAACCGTATTAATGAGGAGGCACCGACCCTTATGGATCTGCTTCTGGAGCATCAGATCGATCTTGTTATCGACACGCCGACACATGGTGACAAGCTCAAGGACGGTTTCCTGATCCGTCGTACTGCTATTGAGACGGGAGTTAATGTCCTGACGTCATTGGACACAGCCAATGCACTTTTGACCAGTCTGGAGAATTCTGACAAGACACATCTCTCTATTGTGGATGTGGCAACGATCTCTAAGAGTGGTTCATATGCAAAATAAAAGCTGCAAAGTCAGAAAATTTCATATTTTAAAGACATGGGAAATCAAAAATCGCTTAGACCGTAAGGTTTAAGCGATTTTTGATTTTCTGTCGGTTTTAATACAAAAATTTAGCCAATTCTAAGAAGGTATTAATTTTTATGTTTTTAGAGTATCATACTATGAAAATTTAGACTAGGTAGATGTTTTGATATTTATCTTGAAAATTTTTTGATTGTAATTATAACTGCGTTGAAATATAATGACATAAACACATTAAATTGTGTAATGAAATTACAAAAACGCAATATATAGCGTGTTATGACTTGACAAAGTTATAATTTTATGTATAATAGGGAAATGAGAATATGAAAGGCAGGTTGATGGTATGTCAATTTTTAGTGAAAGACTTATTGCATTAATGGAGCAAAATGGAATTAACCAAAAAGAGTTGGCACAAAAAGCTGGAGTTACTGAATCTGCGATGTCTTACTATGTAAAGGGACATAGGACACCTCGCAGTGATGTATTGACTAGAATAGCTAAAGCCTTGGAAACTACCACAGACTATTTGCTTGGTACATCTGAATCTATTTCAGAAGTACCACATGGAGAATTGCAATATTTACAACGCAATCTTGGCAAGTTGGATTCAGAGCAGCTAAAAAAAGCCGAGAATATATTAAAAGCAGCATTTGATGATATTTTTGATGATGAAGAGGAGTGATGAGATTGTCGAATAATAAAAAACCTGATTTTTCAAGAGCATATTCAAAAGCTAACGAAATATTAGTTAAATCATCGGCAATTCAAACATTTCCCTTTTTGCCGAAGGATTTAGTAAAGGAGCAGACATCGATTGTATGTCGGTCTTTTAAAAAGGCCAGAAAATATGGTGTAGAAATAACCGCATTTGGAAGTGAATCGGCTATTATAATGAATTATCAAGGAAAGAAAATTATATTTTACGATGAAACAAAGCCGGATACACACACCCGTTTTTCAATACTGCATGAATTAGGACATGAGATTAACGGTCACGATTTTTCTAAAAAAGACGAGGATACATACCATAGGTATGAAATTGAAACTAATTTTTTTGCAGCACAGTTGCTTATGCCTGAACAAATCCTTAGAGAGTGTCAAAACCGAGGTGCAAGAATAAACCGATTTTTCTTACAAACTAATTTTGGAGTTTCGGCTCAGGCAGCAGATAAAAGAATAGAAACATTGGCAAAAACAAATTGGGAATGGCGTACGAGAGCTGAAAAAGAATTTGACGACATCATTCTTCTAAAATATGCTGATTTTCTAAATAGAATTTGTCCTGTTCGTAATACATACGATTTTGAAGATGAATATATTCGTCAACAAGAACGTAACAGTTGGTTATGATTATGGATAAAAATGAAATGAAAGGTAGGTGATATATTGATTGTATTTTACTCAAAAATAAAATGCACCCTGTAAATTGCTGGAACAATCTACAAGGTACACTTATGTCGGATGTAAGCATCCTTTTATTAATCTATAAGATATTATGCCACATCCACATGAGAAATTCAAGTTTTTTTGATATTTATTAAAAAATAAAAAAATTATAAGATCTAATGATAGGAGGGCGTAATATTGTCTAAAATGAATGGCACCAGAAATGGGTGCAAAGACGTTTTTCGTGCATTTTTAGTTAAAAATGCGACATATGACAGTAACTTGGAAATTCCTTGCTTAGCTAGAGAAATTAAAAAACCAATGAAATTGGTTGTGTTTTCAAAAGCGATGCGAAGTGTAAATTTTGATGCTTGGATTCATTTTTATGAAGATGATGTTGCTTTTGAAAGAATTTGGAATAATCCGAATAAATATTTGCCGATTATAAAGAAATTTAAGGGTGTAATCACACCAGACTTCAGTGTATATCGGGATATGCCACTTGTAATGCAGCAGTGGAATATTTATCGTAGTCGTGCAATCGGTCACTGGTTGCAGGAAAATGGTATATCGGTCATTCCAGATATTAGATTTGGCGATGAACGTACATATGAGGTATCTTGTGCGGGAATTCAAAAACACGGAACAATTGCAGTTGGATCGCATGGTTGCATAAAATTATTATCAGACCGTAGATATTTTGCTAATGGATTAGAATATGTGGTTGACAAATTAGAACCAACCACACTTGTCGTGTACGGAGCTGCCCCGGATAAGATATTTGCACCATATCAAGAAAAAGGCATTGAAGTGCTACAATTTGACAGTGACTTTATGAGAAGCCGAAAGGTGGTGGGGGCCTAATGGGAGCAGGATTTCATGGTGGATTTGGCACAACCCATGGAGTATATCATCAATCATCTATTGATAATAACGCAAACTCTATGAAAACAATTTATCCGTTAACCAAGTCGGGCTATTTTGGCGAAAAAGGAAAAAACTGTCGTATAGTATTGACAGATTCACCTCAAGTCACATCAGTTGATTTTTATAATAGGTTAAGTAATGGCGGAAAGAAAATACCATTGAAAAACGGAAAGGGTATGATGACGGTACTGGGGGATGGTACTAGAATTGTTCACCGGTTGATAACAAAAACAAAAGATAGTCCCGCAGTTGAAATTGCAATATCTGGTTCTCCGAGCATAAAGAATCAAAAAATTCATTTTGTATATAAGGAGTATAATTATGATTAAATTAAAATTTACCAATGATATGTTGACACTTTTGAAAACTCTTAAAGGACAATGTTTTTTATCTTATGAAAAGGAAAAAAATATTATAAATGATAATTCAACATACGGAAACATTCGTCTTAATTTTGATAAAATCTCTATCGATTTAGTTAATGAACAAGAACTATATGAGGAGTTTGAAGAAGAACTGGCTTGTTTTTCATGTATAAAAGTTGATGCAAATCAGAAATTCATACCTATTGCTGTTGGCGAAACAGAGATTATCCAGGAAAAAGGAAAAGTAAATAAGATTGAAATAGTAACCGATACAATTAACTTGAATCATAGCGAAGTTTTAATAGAGAGTGATTCGGCAATCAGTTTTTATACTGATTATGCTTGTTATACCTTTGCCCGTACTATATGGTTTTCTGAAGTGATTTCCATTTTGTTCAACAAAAGTTTCGACAGTATTTGTCCTATATCAAATGTTGTTGAGGCTTGGAGTAATGATGGAGAAAATGATGTTACGGTTAATAGAAAAACAACTGAAATAGTGTAGCGAATTATTTTTAATAATCATTCGTTAAAATTTGATAGTTTAAGTTCAGAAATTCCCCAAATTTATGATAGTTAGGAAATCAAAAATCGCTTAGACCGTAAGGTTTAAGCGATTTTTGATTAATTATTTGGTTGGTTGGCATTGTTTTATGTGTGGCTTACATTTTTCGTTTAGTCTGCCGTGATCACAGTTCCTGTCTTTCCGGTCACACCCTCCAATGCTGTATTCAGATCGGTGATCACAGATCTGTGGGCAGGAGAGGAGGAAGCGAAGGATACAGCAGCTTCGATCTTAGGGAGCATTGCACCTGTGGTGAACTGTCCCTCATCAATATATCTGGTTGCCTCCTCGACAGAGAGGTGATCCAGTGGGGTTTCCTGCGGAGTATTAAAGTTCAATGCAACTTTTTCTACACCTGTGAGAAGAAGCAGCATATCTGCCTGAATACCCTCTGCCAGACAAGCACTGGTAAGATCTTTTTCAATAACGGCACTCGCACCTTTTAATCGTGTCCCTTGCTGCAAAACGGGGATTCCGCCACCACCACAGGCAATAACCACCTGATCAGCGTCCAGAAGTGCTTTGACAGCATCTAATTCATAAATTTCCATTGGACGTGGAGCGGCAATGATACGGCGATAGCCTTTATCGCCATCTTGTATTACATGGTTATTTTTCTTTTGTTCGATCTTTGCTTCTTCTTCTGTCATATAACGACCGATCACCTTGGAAGGCTGGCTGAATGCGGCATCAAAAGGATCTACGCGGACCTGGGTGATCAGTGTGGTCACAGGTTTATAGATACCTCGGTTCAGAAGCTCAGTACGGATCTCATTCTGCAGATCATAGCCGATATATCCCTGACTCATTGCACTGCAGATGGACATCGGGGCAACCGTATTATCCGGTTCCAGCAGAGAATATTCTGTCATAGCGGCATGGATCATGCCGACCTGCGGACCGTTACTATGTGTAATGACAACCTGATATTTTGCCTCTACCAGATCTGCGATTGCAGAGGCAGCTTTTTTTACGGCAGCCTTCTGTTCGGGAAAAGTGCTGCCGAGAGCATTATGACCCAAAGCGACAACGATTTTTTTATTATTCATGATGGGTACCTCCAGTTATATTTTGTAATGATAGTCAGACATATTTACGATCAAAAAAGTCTGCATTGATACCCTTTAGTATACCATAAACAGAACTATAACACAAGAAAAGAGACGATTGCCATACGGTCAACCATCCCTTTTCTGATTCATTTATAAATTGGGAATATTATAATATGAAAGCATATTTAAGCTGCTGATAAGTACCGGCAGTTTTTATACCTCAAACAGCAGATCGCCGTAAGTAGGTACAGGCCAGAATGTCTTGTCAACGATCATTTCCAGCTCATCGATCGGAGCACGAAGTGCCTCCATATCAGCAAATACAACCTCGCGGAAGAACAATGCCTGTTTCTGGCCTTCTTCCTTGGTATCAGCCTCGGCTACCGCTGCTTCAAGAGTAGTGAGTGCCTTCTGGGTAGTAGCAAGGAGGGTAGATGTCTTTGTGAGAAGCTCTGTCTGGACAGATACATCTGCAGTAGGACATGCAGCCTGCACCTTTGTGATAGAATCGGCAAGGCTTGTTGTATATTTGATAATAGACGGAATGAACTGCTTGCCTGCCATATCGATCATTGTTTTCGCCTCGATATTGATCGTCTTGGAGTAATTCTCATAGTTAATCTCCACACGGGACTCAAGCTCTGCTTTCGTCATGACATTCTGTCTTTCGAAAAGCTTCACGCTCTTATCTGATGAAAGATAAGGAATTGCCTCAACCATAGATTTGATATTTGGAAGCCCCCGTTTTTCAGCCTCAGCAACCCATTCGTCAGAGTAACCGTCACCGTTAAAGATGATTTTCTGATGATCGGTAACTGTCTTTTTGATCAGAGTCT
The DNA here is from genome assembly GCA_022774505.1 of Lachnospiraceae bacterium. Lineage (GTDB taxonomy): Bacteria > Bacillota > Clostridia > Lachnospirales > Lachnospiraceae > Jutongia. Next base: position 33,137 of record JALFLW010000033.1, on the reverse strand, counting down.
TTACTGCTGTATCAAAGTCATCTGCCTTCTCGAGTTCATCAGCGAAATCCTGTAAAACATCAGCAACCATAGTATTTAATGTGAAGTTTGGTCCGGCGATAGACATAGAAGAACCAAGCATACGGAATTCAAATTTGTTACCCGTGAAAGCAAATGGTGATGTACGGTTTCTGTCAGTTGCATCTTTCTTTAATACAGGGAGAACATGAACACCGGTATCCAGTTTTTCGCCCTGAATAGAAGATGAAACATCACCCTTTATGATCTGCTCAATGATATCTTCCAGCTGCTCGCCAAGGAAGATAGAAATAATAGCAGGAGGTGCCTCGTTTGCACCAAGTCTGTGGTCATTTCCCGGACTGGAAGCGGACAGACGGAGAAGCTCTGCATTGTCATCCACTGCTTTGATCACTGCAGCAAGAGTCAGCAGGAATAATTTATTCTCATGTGGTTTCTTGCCGGGATCCAGAAGATTGATACCGGTATCTGTTACGATGGACCAGTTATCATGCTTACCGGAACCATTAACACCTGCAAAAGGTTTTTCATGAAGGAGACACTCCAGATTATGTCTTTTTGCTACTTTTTTCATGATCTCCATAACCAGCTGGTTATGATCTGTAGAAATATTAGCGGTTGTAAAGATCGGAGCCATCTCATGCTGAGCAGGAGCTACTTCATTATGCTGTGTCTTAGAAAGGATTCCGAGTTTCCAGAGCTCAATGTTGAGATCCTTCATAAAAGAAGCGATACGTTCTTTGATCGTACCGAAATAATGATCATCAAGCTCCTGTCCCTTAGGTGCCGGTGCACCGAAAAGGGTACGGCCTGTAAAGATCAGATCCTTACGCTTTAAATATTTGTCACGGTCTACAAGGAAATACTCCTGTTCAGGTCCTACGGAGCAGGATACCTTCTTAACATCATCATATCCAAAAAGCTTTACGATACGGACAGCCTGTTTGCTGAGGGCTTCCATAGAACGAAGGAGAGGAGTTTTTTTATCAAGGGCCTCACCTGTATATGAACAAAATGCGGTAGGGATGCAGAGTGTTACACCGGCAGCGTCCTCGCGCAGAAATGCAGGAGATGTACAATCCCATGCGGTATATCCTCTCGCTTCAAAAGTAGCACGAAGACCACCTGATGGGAAAGAAGATGCATCTGGCTCACCCTTGATCAATTCCTTGCCGGAAAATTCCAATACCGGTTTGCTGTCAGAAGCAGGACTTAAAAATGAATCATGCTTCTCTGCAGTAATACCTGTCATTGGCTGGAACCAGTGGGTATAATGAGTAGCGCCGTGCTCCAGTGCCCATTCTTTCATGGCATGTGCCACCACATTTGCGATATCCTGATTCAGGTCTTCGCCATTCTCCAGGGTTTTCTTCCATGATTTGTAAACATCCTTAGGCAGCTTTTCCTTCATTACCTCATCGTTGAACACGTCTTTACCGAAAACCTGCTCAATTACGTTTTGTTCCATAATTCCTACCATCCTTTCATCGTCAACTGACTATTTATTTTATGAGGCGGTCCGTCTTTTTTGTCAGTCCATGATGTCATTGACCGTCTCATGAGGAGTTGGGTGAAACGAAAGCTTATGTCAGTATGATTAGTAAAAAAGGGCGTACTCATTACAAGTAATGAGAACACCCTTGTTCCGTTCGTTATCCAACTGATAGGTACTATATCATAAAATAAAACATTTGAAAAGCCCTTTTTTTTAATTTTTTTAAATTTGGACATTTTCAGAAAATTTATTGACAAATATAATCAATAGGTATACCCTTAGAAACGCTGCCCGGATCGGGCAGAAAAAATGGATGAAAGAGGGTCTGTTTGTTTTGAAATACCTGCGGCAATTTTCAATTATTTTGTTGATCTCCCTGATGGGAGAAGTGTTACATAGTCTGATACCATTTCCGGTTCCTGCAAGTATCTATGGACTGGCACTGCTTTTTCTTGCTCTGACTAGCGGACTGCTGCCTCTGGATAAGGTGAAGGAGACAGGATATTTTCTTATAGAAATAATGCCATTGATGTTTATTCCGGCTGCAGTAGGACTTCTTGGGGCGTATCATGTATTGCTGCCGGTTCTTCTTCCTTATTCTGTGATCACTTTGGTGAGTACTTTGTTAGTAATGCTGGTAGCCGGCAGGGTGACACAGTTTATAACAGGAAAGGAGGCACAAGATGAGTGAGTTTATGCAGAATTCGGTTTTTTGGGGTGTCGCTTTAAGTTTTGCTGCATATGGGATTGGGATGATGCTGCAGAAAAAGTTTCGTCTGGCAATCTTTAATCCCTTGTTGATCTCAGTAATATTGATCATGATCTTTTTGACGGTATCAAAGACGGATTATAGGATATATCAGCAGGGAGCAGAAGTGATCAGCTATTTTTTAACGCCGGCAACAGTCTGTCTGGCCATTCCTTTATATGAACAGATGGAGTTATTGAAAAAGAATTTCAAGGCAATCCTGCTTGGAATCTTATCAGGAGTTTTGACAAGCCTGTTCAGTGTTTTTGCAATGGCTATATTTTTTGGCTTGGATCATAAGGAATATGCGACACTTCTCCCAAAGTCCATTACGACGGCCATAGGAATGGGCGTATCTGAGGAGCTCGGCGGGTATGTGACATTAACTGTGGCAATCATTATTATTACAGGAATACTTGGAAGTATCCTGGCAGAAGCAGCCTGCAGGATCTTTGGGATCACACAGCCTGTTGCAAAGGGAGTGGCGATCGGGACGGCATCTCATGCAATCGGTACTTCTAAAGCAATGGAGATGGGAGAGACAGAAGGGGCAATTTCAGGATTATCTATTGCAGTGGCAGGATTGGTGACAGTAGCAGGGGCTTCTGTTTTTGCCGGCTTTCTATAATTTTGCCGGATTATATTTGATGCATTGTGGATTGATCAGCAGCCGGAATCTTCAAGGGATGACTATTGCTTTTTGAGAGGGAATCGTTTATCATTAAATAAAGTATGTTTTATAAAATATAAGTGATCGAAATAAGAAGATGTTTTGAAATATATAGGAACGTGAAAGGTATGGACCAATATGAAAGCGATGGAAAAAGATATGGGGAAGGAAAAACAGAAGGAGAATATATCAGAGCAGGAAATGATGGAGGAGATATTTCATCCGGATTTTGTTGAAAAAAAAACAAAGGGGAAAAAGCGTTTCAGAGGGATGCTTGGACACTGGTTTGGTCTGCTTCTTGTGATCATAATATCTATTGTGACCTTTTATTGTCTGTCTAATTTATCCTATATAGTAAAAGGGGTATCGGGATTGGTGAAGCTGCTTATGCCTGTTATCTATGGTCTGGTTATTGCCTATCTTTTAAATCCGTTGATGGTATTTTACAGCAATTGTTTCTATAAGCTGTTGGGAAAGAAGATACCGGATGATGATGAAAGAAGATTAGAAAGATATCGCAGATTTACAAAGGGAACCAGTCTGGTACTGGCCATGATCACGGGATTTCTTATTATCACGGTATTATTGTGGATGCTGATTCCACAGGTGGTCAATAGTATTGTCACTCTGGTAAATACATTGCCGGATCAGGCACAGGATTATTATAATAAGGTAAGCAAATGGGTAATGAATAATCCGTATATGGCGAATCAATTTCAAGATGCTTTGCTGCGACTGACTGACAGTCTGGATGAGTGGATACAAAAGGACCTGCTTCCATGGCTGCAGACGGGACTTCTGCCTAATGTTAATTCTTTGGCTGCAATGTTTGCAAACGGTGTGTTCAGTGTGCTAGGTGTATTATACAATCTGATGATTGGCTGTATTGTAGCTGTATATCTGCTGCTGGGCAAGGAAAAATTTTTGGCACAGGCCAAGAAGATGGTCTATGCGGTCTTTGGTAAAAAACAGGCAGATGTGATCCTGCATTACAGCCGTCTGACAAATGATACATTCAGCGGGTTTATTGTAGGTAAGATCGTGGATTCAGCAATCATAGGCGTTTTGTGTTTTATTGTGATGTGGATATTAAAATTGCCGTATCCTCTGCTGATCAGCGTGATTGTCGGAGTGACAAATGTGATCCCGGTATTTGGACCATATATCGGAGCAGTTCCGAGTGCACTTCTGATCCTTTTGGTCAATCCGGTACAGTGTATATATTTCGTTATTTTTATAATTGTTTTGCAACAGATCGACGGGAATGTGATAGGACCTGCTATTTTGGGAGAATCTACCGGACTTACAGCATTTTGGGTGCTTTTTGCAATTCTTTTATTTGGGGGTATGTGGGGAATTGCAGGAATGATCGTGGGTGTGCCGATGTTTGCTGTGATCTACCGACTGCTTAAGGATTATCTTGAGCTTAGATTATATCATAAGAGTCTGAGTCCGGATACGGATATGTATAGGGATCTTAAGAGTATACAGACAGATGTAGATGGAGACAAACATTATATCTTATATACGAAGCAGGAAAAGAGAAATGCGAATCTTCGCAGGAAAGCGGAGGACAAAATTTCACTGATGCAGCTTCTCAATCAGAAACCGATGGAAATATCATCGCCGCAAATGACGGGCAAGAATGCAAAAGATACAGAAGAACAGTCGGTACAGGAGAATGAAGAAAAAGAGGATGTGAAAGACATAACGGAATGATAATGGTCTGATGATGGCAGATAGTTGATTTTTGTTTACGTGTACAGAACAAAAGTCGGAAAAGATGTACACAGAAATGGGGAGAATTATGATCAAGAGTATGACCGGATTTGGCAGGAGTGAATTGATCACGGAGGAGTATAAGCTGACTGTGGAAATGAAAGCGGTAAATCACCGGTATTGCGATATTGGCATTAAAATGCCAAAGAAATTTAATGCTTTTGAGAATACGATCCGTTCTATCGTTAAAGAATATGCTTTTCGGGGAAAGATCGACATTTATATAGCATATGAGGATTATGCAGGCAGGAAGACAAAGGTGGATTACCGGGAAACGGTGGCCAGAGGATATATGGATGCCATTGAAAAAGCAGCAGATATGTTTCATCTGGAAAAGGGAGTTTCGGCTGTAGCATTGATCCGGATGCCTGATGTGATCGGCCTGGATGAAGAAGACGATGATGAGAAAGTTTTATTCCCGAAACTGGAACAGGTCCTGCGTGAGGCGGCAGTTTATTTTGTGGAGGCAAGAGAGAAAGAAGGAGAACATCTTTTTGGTGATCTGAATGATAAACTGGATGGCATTGAACAGATGGTTTGCGATATAGAAAAGCGTTCTCCGGAGATGCTGAAGGAATACCGGGAAAAGATCACACAGAAGGTAAAAGAGCTGCTTGGAGACAAGGATATCGATGAAAGGATACTTGCAACAGAGCTTACAATTTATGCGGATAAGGTATGTGTTGATGAGGAGACCGTGCGTCTGCATAGTCATATCAAGAATATGAAGGATACCCTGCTTCTGGGAGAAAATATAGGACGTAAGCTTGATTTTATTGCTCAGGAAATGAACCGGGAGTCAAATACCATACTTTCCAAGGCAAACGACAGGGAGCTTTCCAATATAGCCATTGATCTGAAGACGGAGATTGAAAAGGTACGGGAACAGATCCAGAATATTGAATAAAAGAATGATGGCCGGGAGGTGACAGCAGTGTTGGTAAATGTGGGATATGGTAATGTCGTCAATATGAACAAAGTCATTAGTATTGTCAGGGCAGATGCAGCACCAATCAAAAGGATGATACAAAATGCCAAGGATGCCGGTCTGGCGGTAGATGCTACCTGTGGAAGGAAAACAAAATGTATTTTGGTAATGGATAGTGGGCATTTGGTTTTGTCAGCACTTTTGCCGGAAACGATAGAAAGCCGGGCACAGGGAATGCAGGATATGGAATTGCGAAATAATGAAATGGAGGAAATATAATGGCACAAAAAGGAGTTCTTACAGTTATATCAGGTTTTTCCGGTGCAGGGAAAGGAACCGTAGTCAAACGTCTTTTGGAAAAATATGATTACGGATTATCTATTTCTGCGACGACGCGTTCACCGAGAGCAGGAGAACAGGATGGAAGAGAATACTTTTTTAAAAGTACGGAAGAATTTGAACAGATGATCAAAGAGCATCAGTTGATCGAATATGCACAGTATGTGGGAAATTATTATGGGACTCCTAAGGAATATGTTGTACAGCAGCTGGAGCAGGGGAAGGACGTTATCCTTGAGATTGAGATGCAGGGTGCACTTCATGTCAGAGACATTATTCCGGAGGTCAACCTGATCTTTTTGACTCCGCCGACAGTGGAGGAGCTTGAAAACCGTCTGCGCAGTCGTGGTACAGAGACAGAGGAGGTTATCAAAGAGCGTATGGACCGGGCCAAAGAGGAATGCCGGTATATGGAGCAGTACGATTATATTGTTGTTAATGATGATTTGGAGACTTGTGTGCAGAATGTTCATGAGCTTATACAGGCATTACATTATAAAAAGGAACAACAGGAAGGCTTTATCCGGAAAATTGTGCAGGAGTTCGAAAAAAGATAGTTGCCATTTTTGCGTTTTTGCGATATTCTAATGGGTAGATTAAATTTTGAAAGGGGAAAATTATGTTACATCCATCTTATACAGACTTAATGAAATTAGTAAACAGCGAGGTTGAGACCGGTGAGGCACCGGTTGTAAACAGCCGTTATTCAATTGTTCTGGCCACCTCAAAGAGAGCACGTCAGCTCATTGCAGGTGCACAGCCATTGGTAAAGGCAAAGTGCCCGAAACCGCTTTCTACAGCTATTGAAGAGTTGAGCAGCTCCAAGATCCGTATTCTCAGTGAAGAGGAAGCTGCAGAGCTTGAAGAAAAGAAGGCCAGAGAAGCACAGGAACGGGCAGAGGAAGCGGAGTCAATGATTTCTTTTTCAGAGGAAGACTAGTTAAATATATGGGATAGAGGAGTTATTATAATATGATGGAACAAGAGCAGGAGCAGTTAAAAGAGGAGCAGTCAGATGATCTTCCGGTAGAGGAGAAAGTACTCACAGAGGATACGGAGGAGACAGAACCTTCGAAAGGAAAGAAGATAAGAAATGCCATTCTGGAACTTATGGTTTATGTGGCAATTATCGTGCTGTGTGTTATGGTGGTTCCACGTTATGTAATGCAGAGGACGATCGTGGATGGAACTTCCATGGAGGCAACATTACAGGATGAGGACAATTTGCTGGTTGATAAATTATCTTATCATTTTTCGGATCCGAAAAGGTTTGATGTGATTGTATTTTATCCTTACGGAAGAGACAACGAGGACTATTACATCAAAAGAGTGATCGGATTACCCGGTGAGACGATACAGATTGTTGGGAACAACATATATATCAATGGCAAAGTACTCAAAGAAAATTATGGCAAGGATCCGATGACGGAATCCGGCATTGCGGCAGAGCCGTTAAAGCTTGGCAAGGATGAATATTTTGTGCTGGGAGACAATCGCGAAGTCAGTGAAGACAGCCGGTATGAAGAGGTGGGACCTGTGTCCAGAGACAAGATCGAAGGAAAAGCGGTACTTAGGATTTATCCTTTTGACAAGTTTGGAACAGTAAAATCAATTGGCAAAAATGGGAAAAAGGCCAAGGCAGCTGTCCGTACCCAAAAACAGAAGATCGTAGCAATTGATGCGGGACATCAGGATCGTGCCAATGTCGGCTTAGAGCCGATCGGACCGGGGGCATCTACCAAGAAGATGAAAGTAACCGGTGGTGCGTGTGGTGTATCATCCCGTGTGCCTGAATATAAGCTTAATCTCATTGTGGCAAAGAAGCTTCGTAAAGAATTGATCTCCAGAGGCTATAAAGTTGTCATGATAAGAACCAAGAATCATGTGAATATTACGAATATGGAAAGAGCTAAGATAGCAAATAAGAGTAGAGCGGATATTTATATCCGTATTCATGGCGACAGCTCGGCATCTTCCTCGGTAAGAGGAGCATCTGCTTTATATCCGTCTGCCAAAAACCGCTATGTAGGAAAATTAAGTGCGAGGTCAAAGGCACTTTCCAAGTATGTACTGAACAATTATTGCAAAAAGACAGGAATCCGCAGCAGAGGGTTATATCTGAGAGATGATCTGACAGGAACAAACTGGAGCAAGATTCCGGTTACACTTATCGAAATGGGATTTTTAAGCAATTCCACGGAAGACCGCTATATGCAGAAAAAAGAGACAAGAGATAAGATGGCAGAAGGAATGGCGGATGGAATAGACAGGTATTTTAAAAAGTATAAATAATTTTAAAAAAAATGAAAAAAACACTTGCATTTTGTCTGAAAGTAGTGTAATATATCAACTGCTGACGCAGTAATGCACGGCAGTTAAATGGTCTGTTGGTCAAGCGGCTAAGACGTCGCCCTCTCACGGCGAAAACAGGGGTTCGATTCCCCTACAGACTGCTAGCTGTTATTTACAGCTTACAATTTAATATCTGGTCTGTTGGTCAAGCGGCTAAGACGTCGCCCTCTCACGGCGAAAACAGGGGTTCGATTCCCCTACAGACTGCTAACTGTTATTTATAACAGCCCAACCCGAGGAAAGAACCTATTCATTGATGTGGATAGGTTCTTTCCTATATAAGATCATGGGAATGCGGCAGAGGGGAGCTTTTTATGTTTGTGACATTATCTCGGAATCAGCTAAAATGGATCGCTCTATGGATCATGGTGGCTGATCACATTGGATATATGTTTGTATTGCAGCATAGAATGCCGGTGCTGTATTTTCTGCTGCGTGGAATAGGCAGGCTTTCCTTTCCACTGATCTGTTTCCTGCTGGTGGAAGGGTTTCAGTATACCCACAGCAGAGGCAGATATCTGGCACGTCTCTGGTGCTTTGCGTTTCTTTCGGAGGTTCCGTTTGATCTGGCATTTTCCGGTGTAGTGGCAGACTGGAGCAGACAGAATGTGTTTTTTACGCTGGGGATCGGACTGGCGGTGCTCTGGGGGCTGGCAGAGGTGGAGGAGTGCCTGACGGGAATCGGAAAGTATGTGGCGGATATTTTGCCGGTGCTAGCAGGAATGGGGCTTGCGGTCTTTCTTCGCTGTGATTATTCTATGTGGGGAGTTTTGATGATCGTGGCATTTTATGTATGCCGATATGATTTTGGAACGCTGCTCTGGGTATTTCCCTTGATCTGTCTGTGTCAGAGCCGGATGGAGACAGTGGCAGTGCTGGCATTACCTGCTGTTCGACTTTATTCCCCCCGGAAGCAGGAGGGAGCGACAAAGTTTCCGAAAGGCTTCTTTTATTGGTTTTATCCGGTGCATCTGTTGGTGTTGGGGGGGATAAAGATGCTGTGTGTATATGGATAGACTGCTGGCGAAATATTACGGATACGATTGGTTTTAGAACAGACAAAGGAGGATTTAGAAAATGAAACAACAAAGGAAAAGAATTAGGAAATGCATTGCCATACTCATGACACTGGCGATGGTGATCTCACTGGGGTCAGGAATCACCCTGCCCCGGCAGGCACAGGCGGCAGGATATGGATTATCAGATCCGGTCACGGACAGCACAGGAGTCACTACCTGGGACTGCGTATACTTTGGAAACTATTATCAGAGCGATGCCACAGGTACTACCAAAGAGCCGATCAAATGGCGTGTCCTGTCGGTAGACGGAGACGATGCATTCCTTCTGGCAGACCAGAATCTGGATGCGAAGCCATACAACACGTCCTATACATCAGTTACATGGGAAACCTGCACCCTGCGAAGCTGGCTCAATGGGTATGGAGCCTCTGCTAATGTAGAGGAGACCGATTACAGCAGTGATAACTTCCTGGATACTGCTTTTACAGCGGAGGAGCGAGCAGCGATCCGCCAGACGACGGTGGTCAATGAGGACAATTATGGCACCGAGGGTGGCAATGATACCACGGATCAGGTATATCTGCTGTCTATTGCAGAGGCAAGTAATGCGGAATATGGATTTAACAGTGAGTTTCAGACAGAAAGCAAGACACGGGAAGCAAAGAATACAGTATATGCAAAATCACAGGGGGCTTGGGCACCCAAGAGTGAGGAGTACGAGGGAGACGGATGTTGGTGGCTGAGATCGCCGGGCAGTCTTAGTGGCTATGCATCGGGAGTTAGCAGCCACGGCTGGGGGAGTTACTACTACTATTATGTTGATATTGAGGTTGTGACAGTTCGACCTGTGTTGCATTTGAATCTTTCCTCTGCGTCTCTTTGGTCCTATGCGGGGAAAGTATCCTCCGAGGAAGGGAGCAGTGCAACGACAGAGCCGGCAGCGACAGCAGAGCCTGCCATGACAAAAGCACCGAATCCGGCTGCGACGGCCACAACGAAACCGACAGCAGAGCCTGCCACGACAGCGACAGCACAGCCTGCTACGACAAAAGCACCGAATCCGGCTGCAACGGCCACAACGAAACCGACAACAGAGCCTGCCACGACAGAAGCACCGAATCCGGCTGCAACGGCCACAACGAAACCGACAGCACAGCCGGATCAGACCGGCAGCACCGGTACTGTCAAAAAGAATCCGGTCAAGAAGCTCAGTGGTATCAAAAAGCTTACCATCAAGAGAGGTACAGCGAAAAAGGTCACGATCAAGGTTGAAGCAAAGAACAATGCACGTAAGACCACGGATCAGCCCGGCATGCAGATATCCAATAAAAAGCGGATCACAGTATCTGCCAAAAAATTGGAGAAAGGGAAATATACCTTCAAAATCAGAGCAAAGAAAAAAGGAAAAGTTACAATTACGATAAAAATAGGAAAGAAAAAGCATCGGATTCAGATAGAGTGTAAGTAGCTTACAAAAAGTCTGTACAAGAAAGAAAAAGTGATCGTCGGCATGGCGGTCGCTTTTTTCGTGACTAACAGGTTGATATATGTCGATGTTAGGCGCATAATGCCAGAGGGATTATCAATAGGGAATTGTGGGAAGTTTGCGTTAAAATAAAAAAATGAAAAAAGTCAGGCAAAACAGTTGACAGAATGAAGTTGAAATGCTAAACTACTCTAGTGTGCCGCTCAACGAGGTTTTGTGAAATGCCGGAATACTTCCGGATACCAAAGTTGGCGAGTAATGATAAGGAGGTGCGAAGATGTACGCAATTATTGCAACAGGTGGAAAGCAGTACAAGGTAGCCGAGGGTGATATCATTAACGTAGAAAAGCTTGCAGCAGAAGCTGGCGAGACAGTTACATTTGATAGCGTTCTGGCTGTAAACGACGGAGCTATGAAGGCAGGTGCTGATGTAGCAAATGCAAGTGTTTCTGCGACAGTAGTTAAAGAAGGTAAGGCAAAGAAAGTTATCGTTTACAGATATAAGAGAAAAACCGGATATCATAAGAAAAATGGTCACAGACAGGCTTACACACAGGTAAAGATCGATAAGATCAATGCTTAATCCGGTTATGTGACGGATAAAATTTCTGTGAGATTCACAGAAGGGTGACAGTATGATTGATGTTAAACTTATTCAGGATTCAGCTGGAGAATATACCGGGTTTGAGATGACCGGACATGCAGAATATGCAGAATATGGTCAGGATATCGTGTGTGCTGCTGTATCGGCATTGGTGATCAATGCAATAAATTCCATTGAAGAATATACAGATGATACGTTTGAGAATTCTGTAGATCCGGAAAGTGGATCGGTACGGTTTTATATGACAGGAACATCGATAGGAGCATCAGCAGCGTTGTTACTAAAATCACTTGTTCTGGGGCTGAGAGGCATTCAGGACGAATATGGAGAGAAACATATTAAACTTCGATTAGAAAAACAGGAGGGATAGAACCATGTTAAAGATGAACCTTCAGTTATTTGCTCATAAAAAGGGAATGGGTTCTACCAAGAACGGTAGAGATTCCGAGTCTAAGAGATTAGGAGCAAAGAGAGCAGACGGACAGTTCGTACTTGCTGGTAACATTTTGTACAGACAGCGTGGTACAAAGATCCATCCGGGCGTAAATGTTGGCCGCGGTGGTGATGACACATTGTTTGCACTTGTAGATGGTGTTGTTCGTTTTGAGAGAAAAGGTAGAGACAAAAAGCAGGCTTCCGTATATCCGGTAGAAGCTAAATAAGACTTTTTGACCGGGAAATCCGGTTACCGATAAGGGGTTGCCAGTGGCAGCCCCTATTTCTTTCATTAAGAAGAAATAACGCGAAAATAATATGGAAGATAGTTCAAAAAAGCATTTTACAGATATTAACTCGGAAAAGAAAAGGAGGATATGATGTTTGCAGATAGTGCGAAGATAACAATACGTTCCGGAAAAGGTGGAGACGGTCATGTAAGTTTCCGCAGAGAACTATATGTCGCTGCCGGGGGACCGGATGGCGGAGATGGCGGACGGGGTGGAGATCTGATCTTTGAAGTAGATCCACGGGTAAATACACTGAATGATTTTCGTCATATCCGAAAGTATTTTGCGGGTGATGGACAGCCCGGAGGAAAGAGAAGATGCCACGGTGCCGATGGCGAGGACATGGTAGTTCATGTGCCGGAGGGAACAGTGGTCAGAGAGGCTGAGACCGGAAAAGTTATAATAGATATGTCTCATGAGCATAAACGTGAGGTGATTTTAAAGGGAGGCCGTGGTGGCAAGGGAAATATGAATTACGCAACGCCGACCATGCAGGTGCCTAAATATGCACAGCCGGGAAAGCCGGGAAGAGAGTTGGAAGTTATTTTGGAGTTAAAGACAATTGCCGATGTGGGACTGATCGGTTTTCCGAATGTAGGGAAATCAACATTTCTTTCCAGGGTGAGTAATGCTAAGCCTAAGATTGCCAACTACCATTTTACAACGCTTAGTCCTATTTTGGGAGTTGTAGATCTGGAGGGGACGGATGGGTTTGTTATAGCGGACATTCCGGGGCTTATTGAGGGAGCTTCGGAGGGAGTCGGACTCGGACATGAATTTCTCCGGCACATTGAGAGAACGAAGCTGTTTATTCATATGGTTGATGCTGCTTCGACAGAGGGAAGAGATCCTCTGAATGATATTCTTGTCATTAATAAAGAATTGGAAAATTACAGCCCCGAGCTGCTCAAGCGTCCACAGGTGATCGCTGCCAATAAGACAGACGTTTTTTACGGTACGGAAGAGGATACCGTGATCACTCTCCTCAGAGAAGAATTTGAGCCAAAGGGGATTCCTGTGTTCCCGATTTCTGCAGTCAGCGGAAAGGGGATCAAAGAGCTTTTATATTATGTCAAAAAAGAACTGGATCAGCTGGATCAGGAGCCGGTTGTTTTCGAACAGGAATATGATCTGGAACAGGAAACATTTGCGGATGAGCCATTTACCGTAGAATATGACGAAAAAGAAAAAATGTATGTAGTAGAAGGACCAAGGATTGAAAGAATGTTGGGATATACGAATCTGGATTCGGAAAAGGGATTTCAATTTTTCCAGAAGTTTCTTCATACCAGTGGCATTGTGGAAGAACTGGAAAAGCTTGGCATAGAAGAGGGAGATACAGTGCGGATGTATGATCTGCAGTTTGACTATTTGAGGTGATGCAGTGAAAACATTTTTTTTAGAGATCGTCATTTGTCTGACGGCTGCCATGAGTTTAATGATTTTTCACGAAGGCGTGAAACTGGTGGTGTATGCATGCTGTCACAGGTCGGTACGGTGTTTTAAGACATCTCCGTGGAAAATCTGGCGTTACATTGATCCTATAGGGCTTATCATCGCACTGACCAGCTATGTGCCGGTATCAAAGCCATATTTTTTCCGGGTCAGGGAAAGAAAGATTAATATATATCTGGGAGTGGCAGGATTTCTTTCTCTTTTATCGATACTTGTTTCAAGCGTTATTGTGCTTCGGATGGGATATGGCGGCTTAGACGGCCTTGATCATCTGGTGATACACCACTGGTGGGAGAGCATTGTCCCAATTTATGTACAATATATGGCTATGTTGAGTTTTGGAATGTTGGTGGCGAATTTATTTCCGGTGTCGATTTTTGACATGGGATTGATCATAGCGGGGATGTCTCCGAAAATGTATCTGGGGATCATAAAAAGTGATGGGATGGTCAAGATTATTTTTGTTATCGTGCTGTTATTTGACGTGATACATTATGGGGCAGTCAGGCTGATCGCCTTATTTCTATAAGGGAAGAGATTTGCGCAGGGAGGATTGTTATGAGTTTATCTGTAAAGCTGGAAGCATTTGATGGACCGTTAGATCTGCTTCTTCATTTGATTGAAAAAAACAAGATCGATATTTTTGACATTCCTATTGTGGAGATCACGGAGCAGTATATGGATTATGTGTCCAGGATGGAGACAAAGGATATGGATGTTATGAGTGATTTTCTGGTTATGGCGGCAACGCTGTTAAAGATCAAGTCCAAGATGCTCCTTCCGGCACCGCCTGTCGAAGAAGGCGAAGAGGAAGATCCGCGGGCAGAGCTGGTAGAACGCCTTTTGCAGTATAAGATGTATAAATATGCTTCCTATGAATTGAAGGATCGTCAGCTGGATGCCTCTCATATGCTTTTCAAGAAACCGACGATTCCGAAAGAAATTGCAGAATATCAGGAAGAGGTTGATGTCGGAGAGCTGCTTTCGGATGTGACATTATCAAAATTACAGCATATTTTTCATGATCTGATGAAAAAACAGGTGGACAAGATCGATCCGATCAGAAGTAAATTTGGAAATATTGAAAAGGAAAAGATCAGTCTTACGGACAGGATGCTTCATATCGAAGAATATGCAATGCTGCATGGTAAATTTACATTTCGCGGAATGTTAGAGGAGCAGCATAGTAAGTTGATGCTCATAGTTACATTTCTGGGAATTTTGGAGCTGATGAAAGTGGGAAAGTTAAAAATAGTGCAGGAAAATATTTTTGATGATATTCTGATCACATATGTGCCGGGGGTACAGGATGTAGAAGTTGTACCTTCCAGTGCGACGTAAATAGGCAGTTTTTGGAAAGGGCAGGTTATTAGTATGGATAAGGAAATGAAAATAACAGATCTGGAGGCGGTAATTGAAGCAATACTCTTTACGATGGGAGAGGCAGTAGAGCTGGAACGGATCGCGGCAGCCACGGATCAGGATGAAGACACCTGCCGTCATGTGATCCGCAATATGATGGACCGCTATGCCGGGGATGAAAGAGGCGTACAGATCATAGAACTGGATGGGGCATTTCAGATGTGTACCAAGGCATCCATGTATGAATATCTGGTAAAGATTGCTCATGTGCCTAAAAAGCATGTTCTGACAGATGTGTTACTTGAAACCTTGTCGATCATCGCATATAAACAGCCTATTACCAAACTGGAGGTAGAGCACATCCGTGGTGTAAAAAGCGATCATGTGATCAATAAGCTGGTAGAATATAAGCTCATCTGTGAGGTGGGGCGGCTGGATGCACCGGGACGTCCGATCCTGTTTGCTACCACCGAAGAGTTTTTGCGTAATTTTGGTATAGAATCCTTGGAGGATCTTCCGGTGGTAAATCCCGAAAAGGTAGAGGATTTTAAGATCGAGGCAGAGGAGGAGATACAACTGGAGTTGGATATCTGATATTAGCCCGGTCAGTTCATTTAAAATGCTGACATTCTGTATGATAGTATCTGGTTAAACAAAGAAAATTGCCAGATATGGCAAAAAGGAGGAAAATTAATATGAACAAAAAAATGGGAATTGTAGTGGTAATGTTTGCTATGCTGCTGGCGGCAATTGTCCCGGTATCAACGGTTAATGCAGCAAAGAAGGAATCTTATATGTTATATTTGACTCCTGGTGATCAAAAGGGATTGAAAAAGGATCAAACCATGGGTGGAGTCGTAAATAAAGTGACATTTTCCGGAAATAAGATTACGATCAAAGGTAGTGGCATGCGTAAATTTAAATCAGGAAAAGCAAGTGGCAAAAAATTAAAAAAAATAACAGCAACATTCTCTTCAAAATGTATATATGAGATTACGGGAAAATCGAAATTTGAAGGAACTGAGCCAAAGGAAACAACATATGAAAATTTCAAAAAACAGATAAAAGCAGAAAAGGGAACAAAAGTAAATGGTGTAAAAAAGAAAAATGGAAAGAACCTTCCGGATGTTTTCTTGTATGTAATTGTAGAAAAAGGAAAAATAGTTGAAATAGCCTCTTCAAGTAATATTGGAGCCTGAGTCCTTAAAAATAAAGAGAAAAGACAGCAGAATATATAGTCTGACGCCTGCTCCGGCAATGCCGGTTCAGGCGTTTTTTGAGGATATAGGAAAATGCTCGTAACGTAAGAGGCGGGCCAACGAGAATTGCGAAACAATTCTTGGAGTACAAAACGCTGGTTTTGCATTTTTTGCTCAGAGAATTTTTACAGTCTCCTTTTGTGATTTTTTGATCAGAAAAATATCAGATCAGACTATTTACAAATCAATAACAATGTGGTATTCTTAATTAGTTGTGATTACCGTCACTCGGATTTTGGAAACTCCAACCGGTTCCTAGTGACAGGCATATATTAAATTTTAGGAGGAAAAGCAATGATTAGCAAAGAGCAGAAAGCAGAAATCGTAAAAGAGTATGGACGTACACCAGAGGATACAGGATCTCCGGAGGTACAGGTAGCAATCCTTACATTCCGTATCCGTGAGCTCACAGAGCATCTGAAGGAGAACAAGAAGGATCATCATTCAAGACGTGGTATGCTTAAGATGATCGGTCAGAGACGTAATCTTCTTGAGTATCTTAAGAAGAAGGATCTCGATGCATACCGTGCACTGATCGAGAAGCTTGGTCTTAGAAAATAATTTTAAACAATAAGGGATGAGGCACCTGCAAGGGTGCCTTGTTTTGCAAAGCCCACAGGGCAAAAGGAAAGGAGATAATAATGGCATACAAAACATATTCCATGGAGCTTGCCGGAAGAACTTTGTCAATAGATATCGGACGAGTTGCAAAGCAGGCAAATGGTGCTGCCTTGATGCATTATGGAGACACGACAGTCCTCTGTACTGCGACGGCATCTGAAAAGCCACGTGAGGGAATTGACTTTTTCCCTCTGTCAGTAGAATTTGAAGAGAAAATGTATTCTGTCGGAAAGATTCCGGGAGGATTTAATAAGCGTGAGGGAAAAGCATCCGAGAATGCCGTTTTGACGGCACGTGTTATCGATCGTCCGATGCGTCCTTTATTTCCAAAGGATTACAGAAATGACTGTTCTCTGAACAATCTGGTACTTTCTGTAGATCCGGAGTGTCGTCCGGAGCTTGTGGCTATGATCGGTTCGGCAGTTGCAACAAGTATTTCGGATATTCCGTTCTATGGACCATGTGCGACGACGCAGATGGGTATGGTAGATGGTGAATTTATTGTAAATCCGAGTCAGGAAGTATGGGATAATGGAGATCTCCGCCTGACAGTTGCATCTACAGCTGAGAAGGTTATCATGATCGAGGCGGGAGCAAATGAGATTCCTGAAGATAAGATGATCGAAGCAATCTATAAATGTCATGATGTTAACCAGACGATTATTGCATTGATCAATCAGATGGTTGAAGAGATTGGAAAGCCTAAGCATGAATATACAAGCTGTGCGATCCCGGAGGAAATGTTTGATGAGATTAAAAAGATCGTTCCTCCTGCAGAGATGGAAGAGGCTGTGTTCTCTGACGATAAGCAGACAAGAGAGGAAAATGTGCGTCAGGTAACAGAGAAACTGGCAGAAGCATTTGCCGAGAAAGAGGACTGGCTTGAGATTCTGGATGAGGCGGTATATCAGTATCAGAAGAAGACTGTCCGTAAGATGATCCTGAAAGATCATAAGCGTCCGGATGGCCGTGAGATCACACAGATCAGACCGTTAGCGGCTGAGGTTGATCTGATCCCTAGAGTACATGGTTCTGCCATGTTTACCCGTGGACAGACACAGATCTGTAATATCACAACACTGGCACCGCTCTCTGAGAAACAGAGAATTGATGGACTGGATGCGAATAAGACAGAGAAGAGATACATGCATCATTATAATTTCCCTTCTTATTCTGTAGGTGAGACAAAGCCAAGCCGTGGACCGGGACGTCGTGAGATCGGTCATGGTGCACTGGCAGAGAAAGCATTGCTTCCGGTACTTCCAAGTGAGGAAGAGTTTCCATATGCGATCCGCTCCGTTTCCGAGACATTTGAGTCAAACGGTTCTACATCAATGGCGTCAACCTGTGCATCCTGTATGTCATTAATGGCTGCCGGTGTACCGATCAAGAAGATGGTAGCAGGTATCTCCTGTGGTCTTGTGACAGGTGATACTGATGATGATTTTGTATTGCTGACAGATATCCAGGGCTTAGAGGATTTCTTTGGTGATATGGACTTTAAGGTAACCGGTACGGAGGATGGTATTACAGCGATCCAGATGGATATTAAGATTCATGGATTGACCCGTCCGATCGTGGAGGGAGCCATTGCAAGATGCCGTGAGGCAAGAATGTTCATTATGGACACCTGTATGAAACCAGCTATCAGCGAGCCGCGTGAGAAGGTTGGTGAGTTTGCACCAAAGATTATCCAGATGACCATCGATCCAAGCAAGATCGGTGATGTTGTCGGACAGCGTGGAAAGACCATCAATGCATTGATCGAAAAGACGGGTGTGAAGATTGACATTAATGATGAAGGTCAGGTTTCTATCTGTGGTGAGGATGAAGCAATGATGAACGAGGCAAAGCGTCTGATCGAGATCATTGTAACAGACTTCCATCAGGGACAGATTCTGGAAGGTGATGTGGTAAGTATCAAGGAGTTTGGTGCATTCATCGAGTTTGCTCCGGGCAAAGAGGGAATGGTTCATATCTCTAAGATTGCCAACGAGCGTATCAATCATGTCGAGGATGTTCTGACTCTTGGTGACCATGTAAAGGTTATCTGCCTTGGCAAGGACAAGATGGGCAGAATGAGCTTCAGCATTAAGGATGTAAAATAAATTTATCAATGAATAAATAATCATAAAAAGACAGAAAATGATAATGAAATATCATTTTCTGTCTTTTTTAGTGTATAGGAAAATGCTTGTAGCGTAGAAGGAAGCCAGAGGGCAAAACGCTGGTTTTGCCCTTTTTTATACAGAGACTCAAGGGAGGAAGCAATGGAAGAAAATATTAAGGAATATGGAAATATGATACTGCAGGATGAAGAAGGACATAAAATACAGATGCTCTCTATCATTGGGGAGATTGAGGGACATGAGTGTTCGTCTAATACGACAAAGACAACGAAATATGAGCATCTGCTGCCTATGCTGGCTTCGTTAGACTGCACGAAACAGGTGGACGGTGTACTGTTTGTGATAAATACTATCGGTGGTGATGTGTCCTGCGGTCTTGCCTTGTCGGAAATGATCGCATCCTTGTCCAAGCCGTCGGTTGCTTTGGTCGTAGGAGACAGTCATTCTATAGGTGTTCCTCTTTCTGTGGCAGCAGACTATACGGTGATCGCACCATCGGCGACCGTCATCATCCACCCGGTACGCATGAGCGGTCAGGTGCTGGGGGCACCACAGACGTATGAATATTTTCAGTTGATCCAGGATCGGATCACGGGATTTATCGCTGATCATTCCGGGATTCCACAGGACAAGCTGGAGAGTATGATGATAAAGCCGGGAATACTCACGAGGGATCTGGGGACGATCCTGGTGGGAAAGCAGGCGGTAGAGTGCGGTCTGTTCCAGCAGGTGGGAGGCATGCATGATGCGTTGAAAAAACTGGGAGAGTTGATCGGAAAAGAGAAAAAATCCGACGGGAAAGAACTATTGGTACAGGCATAAGATGGATCACCGTTAAAGAAAGGCTGTCTCACAAATGTGAGACAGCCTTTTTGCTATATCCCTTACTTGTCGATTTATGGTAGTCTGCATTATTTTTTGACTGCCGGAGAATTTGCAATTCCAAAGAAAAAAAGCTATAATAAGAAGCTAAGGTTAAAATGCAGACGAAAACAAAGGAGGAACAAAAATGTCTTTATGGAAAGCGGTTTTACTCGGACTGGTGCAGGGGCTGACTGAATTTCTGCCGGTAAGCAGTTCCGGTCATCTGGTATTGATCAAACAGCTTCTTCATGTGAATCTGGAAAGTGGTGGCATGTTTTTTGATGTTATGCTTCATTTTGGAACACTGTTAGCAATTTTTGTGGCATTCTGGAATGATATCAGTCATTTGATCCGGGAGGGGATACACATCCTTGGTGACAGCTTTTCTAATATAGGACGTTTTTTTCAGAATATGACAGGGCAACACAGACCTTATCATAAGATTGTCAGGAGCTCTTATAGAAAGTATGTAATGCTTTTGATCGTTTCCACGATACCGACTGCAGTGATCGGTTTGGTATTTAAAGATTACGTGGAGCAGGCAAATGATATTGCAATAGTTCCCGCATGTTGTCTTTTGGTTACGGCAGTTTTTCTGATCATTGCAGATCTGGTAGAGGTAGGTCAAAAGAGACCGAAGGATGTCTCTTATAAAGAGGCAGCATTGATCGGAGTTTCTCAGGGGATTGCTACGCTGCCCGGAGTATCCCGCTCCGGAACTACCATTACAGCATGCTTATTGTGTGGATTTGATAAAAAATTCGCAGTCAAATATTCTTTTATCATGTCTATTCCGGCTGTGCTGGGAGCAGTTGTACTGGAGATAGGAGATCTGACATCCTTATCCCTGACGCAGACAGATATCCTGTACTGCATAGCTGCAACTCTGGTGGCAGCTGTTTCAGGCTATTTGGCGATTCGTTTTATGATGGGACTTATCCGTGGAAGGAAATTTAAATATTTTGCTATTTATTGTGCACTGGTCGGGATTTTGTCAATTATTGCCTCTGTGCGGGGATAGCAGCAGATATGCATACTCCGGATAGATCAGCCGGGGCTGTATGTTGGAATGAAAAATGAGGAATGAGGATAGATATGGCGGCAGCAAAGAAAAGATCGGTAAATACTTCAGGTAAAAGATCGGGGAATAATTCTTCCGGTCAGAAAAGAAAAAATACGGCAGGACGAAAATCTTCGGCGGCAGGGAAAAAATCTACCGGGAAGAAACAGGCTGCGTCCCGTGGAACATCAAAGCAGCATAAGAGAACAGCGGAAGAAATGAATACATATAAGGATCAGATGGCATTTGAAACAGGGATCACAATACTTGTGATCTCTATTATTGCTGTCTTCTTTTATCTGTGTTTTTTGGGATTATGCGGAAAGATCGGGATTGTCTTAAGTGGTATTCATTTTGGACTGTTTGGATGGATCTCCTGGATTATGCCGGCTGCTGCAGTGATCGGATATATTTTTGCTGTTGTTAATCCGGGAGACCGACGGGTTCCGAGAAAAGTGATCAGTGCCGGTGGGATTCTTATTTTCCTGGGGGCATTTACGGAATTAATATTTCATCAAGAAATACTGACAGAATATTTTACAAGTAATCATGTCCTGAACCATGATTATTTTAAATGCCTTTACATGTCATTAGAAGACGTTGCCGGGCATGGCAGAGCCAGTGGTGGCATCATTGGCAGAGGGATTGGTGATGGATTGGCGGCAGTGCTTGGAAAAGGGGGTGCAGCAGCTGTATTGCTGGGGCTGCTCCTGATATGTGCATATATTTTTCATGGTCTTGAAATGATGGCATCTCTACGGAAGAGAAATGCATACAAAGAAAAAATGGAAGAAGAATATGAGCGGTTTGTCGAGACAGAGACGGACTACAGAGAGCCATCCTATCGTGTGATCACTCCCGGCAGGCACAGCGAAGCACAAAAAACAGTTTCAGGAACAAGCTTTCAGGCAGTGGATCTGAAGGTGGCTGGAGAGAGACTGGATCAGATGGAGGCAAGGGAAAAGGAAGAGAGAATAGCAGCAAAAAAACAAAAGGAAAACCTAAAGAAACTCGAAAAGCAAAAAAGAAAAGAACAGGAAGTGGCAGCAAAGGCATGGGAGGCTGCAAAGCCGGATAACCGGGAAAAAGAGGATATCAGTATTCCGGGAGGGATGCAGGAGATCACAGGAGGTCAACCGGAAAACGTTCGGGAAGCAGAAAAGGATGTAAATCCTGTGCAGCCGATAGAACATCAGGAGAAAAAGGAGACAGAGAAAACTGCTGAAAAGAAAGCTGTGGTGGAACAGGATATTCCAATCTACAGAGAAGAGATGAACCAGAAATTCCGGGGAAAAACAGGAGAACTGCCGGATATGACAGAAACAGAAAGTGTGGCACAAAAGCCGGAGGACATGAAATCTTTGGCCGCAAACGGAGAGAGCGGATCATCCAATGTGCCGGGTGCAGTGCCGAAGAAGAAATCATCACCGAAAAAGCAGTCAGTCCATGGCCGGATCGGAGGAGATGATTATGTATCAAATTCCGATACATTTAATGCATTAAATGACAGCAAAGTAAATGACGAGAAAATACCGTATCAGTTTCCGCCGATAGACCTGTTGAGTCTTCCTGTCGGACAGGAGAAAGGGGTCAGTGATCAGGATCTGCGTGAAACAGCGATGTGTTTAAAGGAGACTCTTCAAAGCTTTAATGTGGAGGTGGAGGTGGGAGCCGTAACCTGCGGTCCGACAGTGACCCGTTATGAGGTACTTCCTGCCCAGGGAGTTCGAGTGAACAAGATCACGAATCTGGCAGATGATCTGAAGCTGAGTCTGGCAGCGGCAAGTATTCGTATCGAGGCACCGATTCCCGGAAAATCAGCAGTTGGAATTGAGGTTCCGAATGAAAATCCAAGCTCTGTACATTTTAGAGAGTTATTGGAAGGGGAGGCCTTTGAAAAGGCGAAAAGTCCTGTGGCATTTGCTGTGGGAAAAGATATTGGTGGCAAGGTGATCATAACAGACATTGCCAAAATGCCTCATTTGTTGATCGCAGGTGCGACCGGTTCCGGAAAATCAGTATGTATCAATACTTTGATCATGAGTATTTTGTACAAATCAGATCCTAATGAAGTGAAACTGATCATGATCGATCCGAAAGTGGTGGAGCTTAGCTGTTATAATGGGATTCCGCATCTGTTCTGTCCGGTTGTGACAGATCCGAAGGAAGCAGCGGCATCTTTAAACTGGGCAGTCCGGGAAATGATGGACCGGTACAACAAATTCAAGGAGCTTGGGGTCCGCAATATTGCAGGCTATAACGAGAAGATCAAGACGGTAGAAAATGCAGAGGCGGCGGGATACAGCCATATGCCGCTGCTTGTGATCATTGTTGATGAGTTTGCAGACCTGATGATGGTGGCATCCAAAGAAGTGGAGGATGCAGTATGCCGTTTGGCACAGCTGGCGAGAGCTGCCGGCATTCATTTGATACTTGCAACACAGCGGCCATCTGTGAATGTTATTACCGGTGTGATCAAGGCAAATATTCCATCCAGGATTGCTTTTTCCGTATCCTCGGCAATTGATTCCAGAACGATTTTGGACAAGGGCGGTGCTGAGAAACTTCTCGGAAAGGGAGATATGCTTTTCTTCCCATCCGGATATTCGGAACCGGTGCGTCTGCAGGGGGCATTTGTGTCGGACAAAGAGGTTGCCGATGTGGTTGCGTTTCTGTGTGATAATAATGAAACACCTGTTTATAATGACAAGGTAACAGAGATTGTCGATCTTCCGGCGGGGATCGAAAATTCTTCTGACGATAAAAAATCGGATGTTGATGAATATTTTGAAGAGGCCGGCAGGTTTGTGATCGAATCGGAGCGTGCCGCTGCAGGGCAGCTGCAGCGGAAATTCTCTATAGGATTTAACCGTGCAGGCAGGATCATTGATCAGCTGAATAAGGCTGGGGTAGTAGGACCGGCAGTGGGAACAAAACCACGTCAGGTTCTTATGACGATGGAACAGTTTAATGCATATTTGGGGAAGGAACCGGCGGATAATGTGACAGAGGATGAGCTTGCCATGGCACAGGATTTTGCAGATATGCAGGAATAGGAAGGGCATAGTTATCAAATGGACATAAAAGAGGCGAAAGGAAAGGGTTTGCTATTAACAAATGCTTTCCTGCGGACGGGAAAGTTTGTGGAGCATTATGAATGGCTGCACAGGGCAGCCGGGGAGCGTCATGTGACGCTTGACATTCTTGATAATGCACAAAAGCTTATAGAAATCAGGGAAATACCGGAATGGCTGAGACAATATGATTTTATTATAGATTGGGATAAGGATATTTCCTATGCAAAGACACTGTCCCTTTTTGCGGACAAAGAAAAAATACCTTTTTTTAATTCGATAGACGCAATTGCGGCATGCGATGACAAATATGAGACATATCTCAGAATTGCTGAATGGAACATAGAGCATCCGGCAGAAAGTTTAGAAATCCTTCCGACGATCTGTGCACCTATGACATATCAGAATGTAGGATATACGCAGATGGATTTTTTAGATACCGTTGAAAAGGCATTTGGATATCCGATGGTTGTAAAAGAATGTTTTGGTTCTTTTGGAATGCAGGTCTATATGGCACATGACAGAAAGCAGCTGGAAGAACTGACAAAAAGACTGGGTGGAACTGCCTTTTTATATCAGAAGTATCATAAATGCAGCAGTGGGCGTGATGTAAGACTGCAGGTGGTTGGAGACCAGGTTGTGGCTGCGATGGAGAGATATTCTGAAAATGGGGACTTCCGGGCGAATATCACAAACGGTGGAAGCATGAAGATCTATGAGCCTTCCGAGCAGGAAAAAAGAATAGCTGTACAGGCGGCACATATTCTCGGACTTACCTTTGGAGGAGTAGACCTGCTTTTTAATGAAACCGGAGATATGGCACAGATCGTATGTGAGATCAATTCAAATGCACATTTTAAAAATATATATACATGTACCGGTGTCAATGTAGCAGATAAGATTATGGATCATATCCTTTCTGTGATATATTGAAAAAGAGGATTAAGGCGGTGAAGGCTTCGTGAAAAATGCATATATAATTTATCATCCCGCAGAGGCAGAAAAAAATAAAAACTTTATTCAGATGTTTCAAAAGGCAGGAAAAAAATATGGGATTGAGTTCAGCCTCTGTTATCCGGATCCGTCCGCGGAAAAAGGGATCATTATATGTGAAACAGAGAGCAGGGGAAAGGCTTGTGCCGGTAAATGGCATGATATAGAACCGGATCTTGTTCTGAACAGGACCAGAGATCCGCAGATCAGCCGGATGTATGAAAAAAAAGGGATTCCGGTTTTTCATTCTGCCAATATGGTGGAGCTTGCTAATAATAAATATAAAATGAATGAATATTTCCGGGAGCATCTGCCGGCACATATTACCGAAAAGAAATGGTGTCCGGATACGATCCTATGGACAGCATCAAAGGATAAGGTGGATGACGGATTTGAGCGGGGTGTGATAAAATCGGTAGAGGGGCACGGAGGCAATGAAGTCTTTTTGGCAGAAGACAGGGAAAAATGGGAGAAAAGTCTGTTGAACAGGCCGGTAATATTGCAGGAAAAGATAGAATGTCACAGCAGGGATCTGCGGGTATATGTTTTATTTGGTGAAATATATTGTGTGATGCTAAGACAGGGAACACGGGACTTTAGATCCAACTTTTCACTGGGAGGCAGTGTACAGAAAACGGAACTGACGCAGGAACAGAAAGAATATGTACGATGCTTTATCCGATGCCTTCCGGAGTATGACAGAGGAATGTACAGCGTAGATTTTCTTCCGTTGGATGATGGAACACTTCTTTTTGATGAGGTGGAGGAGATGGTAGGCTGCAGAATGTTGTACCAATATACGGACAGAGATATAGTAGATGATTATGTGTCAGGGTTGGCACAGCAAAAATAGGATTGTTTTTTTAGAAAAATATGTTATCATTGATAGCATGTGTTATATGTTTACAAATGGTAAAATCGATGATCAGGCCTGCGTTTTAAAGTTGACAGGTATTTGAAAAAGCATGGAGGTTAAAAATTATGAAGAGTGATATTGAGATTGCACAGGAAGCGGTAATGAAGCCTATACAGGATGTGGCATCACAGCTTGATATTCCTGTAGACGAGCTGGAATTTTATGGAAAATATAAAGCAAAGATTTCTGATGAATTGTGGAATAATGTCAAGGATAAACCGAACGGAAAATTGATTCTTGTAACAGCAATTAATCCGACACCGGCAGGGGAAGGGAAAACAACAACTACGGTTGGTCTGGGACAGGCTTTTGCAAAACTTGGCAAAAAAGCAGTTATTGCACTTAGAGAGCCATCGCTTGGACCTTGCTTTGGGATTAAAGGAGGAGCTGCCGGAGGCGGATATGCCCAGGTCGTTCCGATGGAGGATCTGAATCTGCACTTTACAGGTGATTTTCATGCGATCACATCGGCAAACAATCTGTTGGCAGCTATGCTGGACAATCATATCAAGCAGGGAAATGCTCTCAGGATCGATACGAACCAGATCGTCTGGAAGAGATGTATGGATATGAATGACCGTGTTCTCAGAAATATCGTAGTGGGACTTGGCAGACCGGTAGATGGTGTTGTCAGAGAGGATCATTTTATCATTTCCGTGGCTTCTGAGATTATGGCAATCCTCTGTCTGGCAGACAATATGAAAGATCTTAAAGAAAGACTTGGACGGATCATTGTGGCATATAATTATGACGGGGAGCCGGTATATGCCAGAGAATTAAATGCTGTTGGCTCTATGGCAGCCCTGTTAAAGGATGCGATCAAGCCAAATATCATCCAGACGGTGGAAAATACACCGGCATTAGTTCATGGAGGTCCTTTTGCAAATATTGCACATGGCTGTAATAGTGTACGTGCTACCAAAACAGGACTCAAGATTGCAGATTATTGTATTACGGAAGCAGGTTTTGGTGCGGATCTTGGGGCAGAGAAATTTATGGACATTAAGTGCCGGATGGCAGGGCTTAAGCCGGATGCTGTTGTGCTTGTAGCTACCGTGAGAGCTTTAAAGTATAACGGAGGTGTAGCTAAGGAGGATCTTGGTGCAGAAAATCTGGATGCACTGAAAAAAGGAATAGCAAATCTTGAAAAACATATAGAAAATGTTGCAAAATTTGGTGTTCCATGTGTTGTGACATTAAATCGTTTTGTGACAGATTCTGATGCAGAGCTTGCATTTGTCAGGGAATTCTGTGAGGAGCGTGGATGTGATTTCGCCCTTTCTGAGGTATGGGAAAAAGGCGGTGAGGGTGGTGTTGCCCTTGCACAGAAGGTTATAAATACCCTTGAAACAAAGGAGAGCAGATTTGCTCCTTTATATAGTATTGATCTGCCGATCAGGGACAAGATTGAAACGATCGCAAAAGAAATATATGGTGCTGG
Organism: Lachnospiraceae bacterium; assembly: GCA_022774505.1. Classification (GTDB taxonomy): domain Bacteria; phylum Bacillota; class Clostridia; order Lachnospirales; family Lachnospiraceae; genus Jutongia. The sequence goes on along the minus strand of JALFLW010000033.1, from coordinate 5,800 downwards.
CAGTGTGAGCTATTCGCCGGCAGCAGCGCAGGCAATTACCAGACTTGAAAAGCTTGGCTATGGAAATCTTCCGGTCTGTATGGCAAAGAATCAGTACTCCCTTTCTGATGATCCGAAACTGCTTGGATGTCCTAAGGATTTCCCAATCAATATTCGTGAGGTATATGTTTCTGCCGGAGCAGGCTTTGTAGTAGCGATTACGGGAACAGTTATGACCATGCCGGGTCTTCCGAAACATCCGGCTGCAGAAGGGATTGACGTAAATGAGGATGGCGTGATCACAGGGTTGTTCTAAAACTGTATTTTAAGGTAGAATATTTTATTTTATCAACGAAATCATCAAAAAAGATGGATAAATATAATCTGGCACCATAAAAAATAAAAAAACTGGCAGTTTTCATACTGTCAGTTTTTCTTTATGATATAAGAAATCTCCTGCAGGGATAAATAAACTGAGAAAGAAGGACTTTTATCATGGCAAAAAATACAGGAACATTAACAGGAGCAAATGTGGCAGAAGAAAGTATTTCGCGCAGTAAGACTTTGGAGATCACAATGGCAGCATTGTTCATTGCATTGACATATGTTGCTACGGCATTTATTAATGTCAGGATTCCGTTTTTGGCAGCAAATGGCGGATTGATCCATCTTGGCAATATTCCACTTTTTGTGGCTGCAGCGATCTATGGAAAGAGAACAGGTGCCCTTGCGGGTGCATTTGGAATGGGATTGTTTGATCTGACATCAGGCTGGGTTTCATGGGCACCGTTTACTTTTGTAATCTGCGGATTGATTGGTTTTGCATTTGCAGCCGTAGCAGGAAAGAAAGCTGGAAAGGCAAGACTTGTTCTGGCAGTTTTTGTTGCAGCAGCAATCAAGGTTGTGGGATATTATATTGCGGAGATCGTACTTTATGGTAGTTTTGTAGCACCGGTCACATCAATTCCGGGAAATCTGGTACAGATATTTGTAGCCGGACTGATCGCTGTTCCAATTATATTGGTACTTCAGAAGGTTCTTCATGATTAGAAAACGGTTAGGGTAAAGAGAGAATTTTTGATAAAGGAGAGAGACATGTCAGTAAAGGAAAATTCAGATATTAAGATCATGACACCGGGACCGACACAGGTGGCAGAAAATGTATATCATGCAAGAAGTCTGCGGACAACAAATCCGGATCTTGATCCGCAGTTCTATGATTTTTATAGGGATACCTGCCGGTTATTCGGAAAGCTTATTCATACAGAGAATCCCTGTTTTATTCTGGGGGGAGAGGGGATTCTTGGATTGGAAGCGGCATGTGCATCCCTGACAGAGCCGGGGGATCGTGTTCTTGTTATTGATAACGGCATATTTGGAAAAGGTTTTGCTGATTTTGTGTCCGTGTATCAGGGAGAACCGGTTGTATGGTCTCTGGATTATCATAATCCTCTGACGAAGGAAAAGCTTAGAAATTACCTGGAAAAGGATCATGATTTTAAATATGCCACAATTGTACATAGTGATACACCGACCGGACTGCTTAATCCGGTAGAACAGCTTTGCCCTGTTCTGAAGGAATATGGAATATTAACGGTGGCAGATTCTGTGACAGGGATGTTTGCGGATGAGCTTAATGTTGATGAAGCACAAATTGATATTGTCTGTGGCGGTTCCCAAAAGGCATTATCAGCACCTCCGGGACTTACGATGGTTGCGGTCAGCAGGGAAGCTTTTCAGGCGATGCATGACCGGAAGACGCCGATCCGATCCTTTTATGCCAATCTGCTGACTTTTGAAACATACTATGAGGATCAGTGGTTCCCGTATACTATGCCGGTAAGTGATATTATGGGACTTCGTCAGGCATTGGAAAACGTGGCGGCGGATACACAGCAGCTGGCACGTCACGGTAAAATTGCATCCGCAGCCAGAAAAGCATTGACAGATGCAGGCCTTACGTTGTATCTTGAAAGTGGTTTTGCTTCTTCCGTAACTGTTTTTTATGTACCGGAGGGAATGAAAGCGCAGGAAATTTTAGACACAATGGTTAAAAAACACCACATTATGATCGCCGGATGCTTTGACATATTGGCAGGAAAGGTTCTTCGAATCGGACATATGGGGAATAATGCGAACATAGCGGATATGACGGAAACATTATCTGCTCTGGCTGATACCCTGAAAGAGCTCGGATTTGTGTTGAAGGCAGATCCGGCAGAAAGATTTCTGGCATATGTGGAATGAGAGAATGCTGCCGATTGTGGGAAAGGCATGGATATAGGATGAAACAAATAAAGGAAGATCTGAAAAATAAGACATTTCATTCGGTATATCTCCTATACGGAGAAGAGGATTATCTAAAACGGATGTACAGGGACAGACTAAAAAGTGCTGTGCTTGGAGATGGAGATGAGATGAATTATACCTATTTTGAGGGGAAGGATATTGATTTTCCGTCTTTAAGGGAAGCGGCTAACACGCTCCCCTTTTTTAGTGATTACAGAATAGTTGTTGTTGAGAACAGCAAATGGTTTAAAAATGCTTCGCAGATGGCAGATTATCTGCCTGAAATGCCGGATACTACCGTAATCGTTTTTGTGGAAAAAGAGGTTGATAAAAGAAATAAACTTTATAAATATGTCAACAAAAATGGAGTTGCTGCAGAAATGTCCACAATGACGGAGCGTGAGTTGAAAGCATGGATTGCTGTGCAGCTGCAGCAAAATCAGCGAAAGATGCTGGAAAGCACAGCCAATTATTTTCTGGAGCAGGTAGATAACTCCATGACAAATATAAAAAATGAATTGGATAAACTTATTGCATACACTGTAGGAAGAGAAGAAATAACAAAGGAAGACATTGACGGGATATGCAGTATTCAGGTTACCGGGCGGATTTTTCAGATGATGGATGCGGTGGCGGCCGGTGATCAGACGGAGACTCTGCGTCTTTACCATGATCTTTTGGCACTTCGGGAGAGTCCGGTGTCGATGCTGTATCTTCTTACAAGGCATTTTAATATACTGCTTCAGATAAAAAGTATGGGAGGAAAATACAACAAAACAGATATGGCTAAGAAAGCAGGGGTTCCTCCTTTTGCGGTTGGAAAATATCAAAGCCAGTGCAGACGTTTTTCAGAGAAAAAGCTTCATAAAATGCTGGATGCATGTATTGAGACAGAGTATAGCTTTAAAAGAGGAAATATCGGAGATCAGCTGGGAATAGAGCTTTTGCTGGTGTCTTTTGCGGCTTCCTGAAGGTATCCTATAAACACGGTGACAAAAAAATGAAATAAAATGGTGAAATAAAATTAAAATAATGGTTGACATAAAACAAGAAAGATGGTAATATACTAATCGTGCTTGCGGGAAAGTTCGCAGGAAACATGCGGAAGTGCTGGAATTGGCAGACAGGCTAGATTCAGGTTCTAGTTCGGATTTCCGAGTGAGGGTTCAAGTCCCTTCTTCCGCATTTATATTTATATGACAGACCGGATTGATTCGGTCTGTTTTTTGTATATAGGGAAATGTCTGTAACGTAGAGGGAAACCAGAGTGCAAAACCTTTGAGAATTGCGAAGCAATTCCTAAGGGGCAAAATGTGAAAATATAATGATTTCCGGTAGATTGCAAGAGGAAAATGGAAAGTAACTAAATGTTTGTTAGATATGAACAAAAAGTTACCATCCTGGCGTACTGATTTCTTGTTAAGATTGCACAAAAGAACACGACAATAAGCCATAGGCATCCTATGGCTTGTTTTAATATACTATAATTATCAATATCACCTTCAGGTGAACGGGATACTTTTCGTTTATAGCCCCAGCTCTGCCCGGAGCATGTCACGGCTGGATCTAAAATTGAAGATCTTCCGGGGGAAAGCGTTTATCCAATGTTCAACATATTCAATTTGCTTTTCTGTATAAAGAGTGATATCCTCGCCCTTTGGTATCCAACGGCGAATCATCTTGTTAATGTTCTCATTCGTTCCACGTTCCCAACTGCTATAGGGGTGACAGTAATAACTGGTGGTTCGTTTTCCGCCGCTAATAGATGTTTCAATTTTCCCGGCATCCAGAAATTCAACACCGTTATCCGTGGTGATTGATTTGAAATGTTCCCGGAATTGATCTGGTCCGAGATCCTTTTCGATCTGATCCAGTGCAGCTTTTACAGCTTCCTGTGATTTTGATTTGATTTTTCGGATGATCTCCGTTCTGGTTTTTCGTTCAGATAAGACCAGGAGACAATTTTTCTTATCACGCTGACCAATGACCGTGTCCATTTCCCAATGCCCGAAGCTGTTCCGGGTTTTTATTTCTTCTGGTCGTTCGGTGATGGGTGTACCACGGAGGTTGTGTAGTGCGACAGCTTTTCCTTCTTTTTTCTTTTTCTTGTGGTAATGTTTAAGATCTGACTGCCTGACGTTCAGGAATAGCCCGGCATGGATATAGTTATATAATGTTTTATAACAGATGTCTGTTTTAAATTTCATTTCTGGATGCGCCCGAATGAATCCGATCACCGCCTCAGGAGACCATTTTTCATTTTTGATCTTGTCTTCGATAAAGTTGACTAATTCGAAATCATTTCCAATCTTAAAATCTGCACCTTTGGCAGTCTGTTTCTCAAGAAAATCCCGCTGCGCATAATCTGCCTTATATGTCTTATACGGCACCAGCTCTGATGAGAGTTGTTCGACTTGTCCCCGTTTGATTTCGTTATAAATTGTAGATACGCATTTTCCAAGTCGCTCCGCTATTTGCTTAACCGGGATCTTGTCTTGCAGCATAATCTCAAGTTGATAACGCTGCACTTCTGTAAAATATTTGCCCATTAAAAAATACCCCCAAAGTATCATCTTTAAGAGTATTATAAAATAGGTTTATGCATTAAATCAATCGTCAATTTCCATATATGTGACGCGGTTCAAAGCACCGCCCATTTCCAGAGATTTGATTGTATCAGGGGAATAGGTGGATATAACTTCTTCCAGGGTGGTAGCGGAATTGATATAAGTGATTTCAGGACGTTTGATATTCCTGCTTGCGTAATACCGTTTTTTGTATTTTGTGTGCTGTACACATTCCTTTGTTATGTATTTTGTAATATAAGCGGATGCTCTGACAGTGTCCTTTATTTTGGTAGCTGTGGAAAATCCGTAATTCCAAGATGGAATGTTATAAATATCGTTGCCATCATTATCCAGTTTACCTGACGAAACCATTTTTATATCTCCAGTGTTTGCCAGTAATCCGTGAAAATGATATTTTTTTCCGTCCGCATGAAATTCCGGTACAATCATGTATATGAGATCCTGTGCACGTGTTTTTCTTGTCCGGTCAATAAATCTTTTGAGTAGAGCAGTAACAGTATCATAATCAGTAGAATCGTATTTTTTAGGATCAAAAGTGAATGTGATGAAATATTCCCAGTCATTTGATTTAGATAATTCATAGATAGTATTTTTTGTTCGATTTAGAGAGGTTTGCAAAGAATGTTTTATCATTTCCGGCGTTCGTTCTGTTTCAGATAATTGCGATCGTTTTTCTTTTTTCTGATCCGTGTAGATCGGTTTGGAATAATTTGTAATCTTTGTGCTGTGTGCGTATTCGCTTATTTTATAGTTATATGCTCCCATCTTTTCAACCTCCTGTCTGACGGAACATTTTGAAAAAATTCGCCAACGTGTTGCTACTGTCAAGTAATATATTTATTATATATATTATATAAAGCTCCTCGGTATATCATCTTCATCCACTGGATAAAAACCTCCGTTCTTCTCACACCTCCAGATATCATTGATTTTTTTATCAATGT
>JALFLW010000112.1 GCA_022774505.1 Lachnospiraceae bacterium | reverse complement strand
CTTTCCTCCGGTATATCAGGAACCATCAATTCTGCCACGATCGCAGCAAATACTCTAAAAGAGGAATTTCCCGATAGAAAGATCTATATTTTAGATTCTTTGTCAGCTTCCTCCGGTTATGGACTGCTCATGGATAAACTTGCCGATCTGCGGGATGAGGGCAAAGATATTGATGAAGTATATCATTTTGCACAGGAACATCGTTTGAACGTGCAGCACTGGTTTTTCTCCACAGATCTTTCCTTCTATGTAAAAGGAGGACGTATCTCAAAGGCCTCCGGAGCCGTTGGCACCGTTTTGGGCATCTGTCCTCTGCTCAATGTGGATAATACGGGACATCTGATTCCCCGCTACAAGATCCGAAGCAAGAAAAAGGTCATCACAGCCATTGTAGAACGTATGAAAGAAAATGTAGAAAACGGACAGGAATACGCCGATAAATGCTATATCTCCCACTCTGACTGTTACGAAGATGCCAGAGCAGTTGCTGACCTAATCGAAGAAGCTTTCCCTCATCTAAAAGGAAAAGTAGAGATCACCTACATCGGTACTACGATTGGAAGTCATACCGGCCCCGGCACAGTTGCTCTATTCTTTTGGGGTAAAGAACGCACGGCGTGATAAACTTTGGGACACTCCCCCCATCTGGAGATCTGCTTTGAAGAACGGCTGGAAAAAGCAGAATTCTAGGGAAATCTATTTGACATGTGCATTTATACCTGTATAATGCAGCTAAGAGCAGAGAACCAAAATCCGGTCTCTGCTCTTAGTAACTATCAATAAAATCTTATGTCAGTTTTTTGAGTTTACACAAAACTTGAAACGGTCTCCTTTATTCCCGCTTTTAACCAATTTTCCGTATCATCTGCACCATTGGCTGATTTTCATCTGAAATTCTCGCCACTTCACTAAAATAATTATTCTTGTAAAATCGAGTCAATTTTTCTTCATTGCGACATTCAATCATCATATATCTTCCGCCAACCGCTTCTACTGAAGTTGCAATAATATCACTTGCAAAATTAATTAACTGTTTTCCAGATATTCCTTCCGACTTGACATTTGAATTCTTTGATAATTGTCCAATCAAATAACATGGAAAATCACTAAATTGTGAAGAAAATATTCTATATCTTCATCTTTCTCACAAGAAAAAGAAGACAAGAGTTCTGACAGCTCATTGCCTTCTTTCATCTCATTTATCAGCATTCCTAACGGGATAAGTATTGTTTTAATAATTTTTCACTCCTGTCTCTTTCTGTCGTTGAAAAAGGATGTGTGGAAAGCGGCTTTACTGGTGCTTCTGATTTCATAATATCAGCTAATTTTTTTATAGATTCCGGTGTATTAAGTTCTATTTTTCTTTCAAATGTATTGGTTGCCATATTCTTTTCCTCCTCTCCTTTATTATTGTGATCTGTTCAAAAAATTTATTCATTCTCTTTGCCTATATTATATGAAAATCCACTTAACAAATCAATTCATTTTTCCTTGAATTTCTATAAAAATAACCCTCACAAACAATCTCTCTACCATTTGCAAGGGTTATTATTATCATTTCAGAAATTTAACACAATATTGAATTATGCGTTCATCTGTGCAGCTACTTCTGCAGCGAAGTCCTCTTCTTTCTTCTCGATTCCTTCACCTGTCTCAAAACGGATGAATTTTGTTACGTTGATCTTGCATCCCTCTGCCTTTGCAACAGACTCTACATATTTACCAACGGACTCTTTATTCTCTCCCTTGAAATACTCCTGCTCTAAGAGACATACTTCCTTAAGCTCTTTGTTCAGACGACCTGTGATCATCTTCTCAATGATCTCCTCAGGCTTCTTAGCATTCTTTGGATCGTTCTTTGCCTGAGCCAGAAGGATTGATTTCTCATGCTCTTTGTATGCCGGATCTACATCATCTGTAGACACATACTGAGGGCGAAGTGCTGCAACCTGCATTGCAACATTCTTCAGACATTCTTTCACTGCATCACTTGCAGAATCTGTATCTGCCACAACCAAAACACCGATCTTTCCACCACCATGGATATAAGGAACGATCAAACCGTCTGTTGTAACCTTCTCAAAACGACGGATGTTCATATTCTCGCCGATGACAGCGATCATAGCTTTAAGCTTCTCCTCAACAGTACCTGCATCGTCTGCTGTCCACTTCTCAGCCATAAAATCTTCCATGCTTGAAGCATCTGAATTTTTCACCTGTGCTGCAACTTCTGCAACATATGCCTGGAACTTCTCATTCTTTGCTACGAAGTCAGTCTCACTGTTTACCTCTACAATAGAAGCTACTTTTCCATCTGCTGCTACATCAACAGCAACAAGACCTTCTGCAGCGATACGTCCGGACTTCTTAGCAGCCTTTGCAAGACCATTTTCACGAAGCCATTCTACTGCCTGATCCATATCTCCTTCTGTTGCAGTAAGCGCCTTTTTACAGTCCATCATTCCTGCACCAGTCATTTCTCTAAGCTCTTTTACCTGTGAAGCTGTAATTGCCATTATGATTTCCTCCATTTATATTTGTTTTGATTATTCTGCGTCCTCTGCCGGAGCTTCCTCGCTCATTGACTCACCCTGATTTGCCTCGATAACAGCGTCAGCCATTGTAGATACAATAAGCTTAACGGCTCTGATCGCATCATCATTTCCCGGAATTACATAATCTAATTCCTCAGGGTCACAGTTTGTATCAGCGATACCGATCAATGGAATACCTAATGTATGTGCCTCCTGGATACAGATTCTCTCCTTCTTAGGATCTACTACAAAGATAGCATCCGGAATCTTCTTCATTTCCTTAATTCCGCCAAGGTTCTTCTCAAGCTTCTCCCACTCTTTCTTCAGACCGATTACTTCCTTCTTTGGCAGTACATCAAATGTACCATCCTCTGACATTGCCTCGATCTCTTTCAGTCTCTTGATACGAGTCTGGATCGTCTTGAAGTTTGTCAGCATACCACCGAGCCATCTCTCATTTACATAGTACATACCACAACGCTCTGCCTCTGTCTTGATAGAATCCTGAGCCTGCTTCTTTGTACCTACGAAAAGGATGCTTCCACCGTTTGCAACGATATCCTTCACTGCATTGTAAGCTGTGTCTACCATTCCTACAGACTTCTGCAGATCAATAATGTAGATGCCATTACGCTCTGTGTAAATGTACTCAGCCATTTTAGGATTCCATCTTCTTGTCTGATGTCCGAAGTGTACACCTGCTTCCAGTAACTGTTTCATTGAAATTACGCTCATTTTGTTTACCTCCAATTGGTTATTGTTCTTCCATATGCTTCCCGGAATCTCTCCGCCGCATGACCGTGAGCACGGCACCAATACGTAATCCGCATATGTGTTTACTTGTTTTTTGCACCTTTATGACACATCTGCCACAAACGCACTTAGCTAGATTACCATAAAAAATGCCTGTTGACAAGGGGAAACAGGCATTTTTTTCATTCTTTTTATCGTTTCAATTACAGACCGAGTATTTTTTCTACTGTCTTTTGCATATCCTTTGTCTCGCAGACCGTATCATGAAGTACCGGAGCGCTTCTGATCTCCTCTACAGCCTTTGGCACCTTTGTTCCTGATACCTTCTCCAATTCATCAATGAGATCAAAGTCATCCATTCCTTTGTATTTCTCATCGATCGCTCCCATTACACTTGTTCCAAATTTGTATGGACTGGCTGTAGATGCAATGATCGTTTTGGCCGTATCTCCTGTTTTTTGCTTATATGCATGATATACAGCAGATGCTACCGCTGTATGAGTATCCATTACATATCCTGTCTTCTCATAGACACGCTTGATCTCTGCTGCACACTCCTCTTCACTTGCCCAGCCTCCAATGAAATCTTTCATCTTTTCTTTCATTTCAGCTGTCACTTCATATCTGCCAGCGGTTGCAAGTGCATTCATCATATCAGCCGTTGCCTTGGCATCCTCACCCGCAATACGGAAAATCAGTCTCTCAAGATTACTTGAGATCAGAATATCCATCGAAGGAGATGTCGTGAGAATAAAATCACGGTTTTTGTCGTATACACCAGTCTCAAAGAAGTCATATAATACTTTATTCTCATTGGATGCACAGATCAGCTTTCCAACAGGTACCCCCATATTCTTTGCATAATAAGCTGCCAGAATATTTCCGAAATTACCGGTAGGAACTACAAAGTTTACCGCCTCTCCCTCTTTGATAACCCCCTGTCCCAATAAACGGGTATAAGAATACACATAATAAACTACCTGAGGAACAAGACGACCTATATTGATGGAATTTGCTGATGAGAACTGGTATCCTTTATCTGCCATCACCTGAGCAAGCTCCTTATTATTGAACATTGCCTTCACACCACTCTGTGCGTCATCAAAATTTCCGGTGATCCCCACTACCTTTGTATTCTTACCCTTCTGTGTTACCATCTGGCGTTCCTGGATCCGGCTCACACCATTCTTCGGATAAAATACGATGATGCTTGTGCCTTCTACGTCTGCAAAGCCTGCCAATGCAGCCTTTCCGGTATCTCCTGATGTTGCTGTCAGTATCACGATCTCATTCGTGATATGATTCTTTTTGGCTGATGTCGTTAAGAGATGCGGAAGAATTGACAATGCCATATCTTTAAATGCAATAGTGGCTCCATGGAACAGCTCCAGATAATATGTACCATCTTTTTCTACCAAAGGTGCAATCTGTTTCGTATCGAATTTATCATCATAAGCCTTTGTAATACAGTTTTTGAGCTCCTCTTCCGTGAAATCCGTAAAAAACTTCTTCATAACCTCATAGGCTGTCTCCTGATAATTCAAGCCTGCAATCTCATCAAAGGACTTGTCCAGCGTCGGGATACTTGTTGGCACAAAAAGGCCTCCATCCTCTGCCAATCCTTTTAAAATCGCCTGAGAAGCTGTCACTGTCTTTCCTTCGCTTCTGGTACTTCTATACATTGGTTCCATGTCTTTCCTCCATTCTGCATCTGTAAACTGCGTCTGTGATTTTGTGTCAGATTGTTAAGCAATCCTTTACACATTTGTCTTTGCCGAGATTTTACCATATTCACTTCTCCATTTCAAGACATAACTCGTGGCGTGAACATTTCATCACGCCACAAAATCATATTTTCTTCTTATTTGTCCGAAGGGATCATTTATAAAATTCATGTCCCTGATGTCTGAAAAGTCTTGTCAGACTCCTGTCAAACCAGCTGACATTTCCCCCGTCCGAATAACGCCGGTCCATAAAGTATAATGCCCCCATAGAACCATCTTCTCCGTGAAGTGCTTCATCCACTGCCTTTTTTGTATCTTCTGACGCCTCTGCCCTGTCATAGCTTCCATTAGAAACAGGCGAAAACTGCCGTGGAGAAAATACAACACCCTTTATGGTAGACGGAAATTTGTCACTGCGTACTCTGTTCAATATCACATTTGCTACCAGAAGTTTGCCGGTATGATCCTGATCTCCGGCTTCCGCCTGTACGATTTTTTCTAATATCTTCCTATCACTTTCGTCGACTGTGGCTCCACAGCACTCCTGTATCTCCTTGATCCGTTGTTTTCTGATCCGTTCTATTTTGGCACGCTGCACGGCCTGACGATGCTCTTTCACCCGCAATACACGGATCTGATCAAGATTATTTATTTTTGATACTACCGCTTTTTCCTTCACTTTCGGCAAATTCTCTTTCCACAGCTGTGCCTGGGATGGAAGTGTACTCTCTTCACTGACAGGAGCCAATGCCACTGCCTCCTGAGACTCCATATTCCATAATGACAACCCTGTCGTGATCGCCAGCATTGCCACTCCACGTACAACCTTTTCTTTCTTCATGGTATCATTCACCAAACCTTTCCTGCCTCATTTCCTTATAATTGATCGGAGCTGTTTTTATTAATTTATGAGGCAATTCCAATTTTGTTACAAAAACATTACAAA
>JALFLW010000027.1 GCA_022774505.1 Lachnospiraceae bacterium | reverse complement strand
TTAATTTCTTCATAATGGTCAAGGATAATGTTTTGTAAAATGTTCATAAGACTATTATGCAGAAAAAAGAGAGAAAAGAAAACCCCTTACCCCTCATGAATGAGGGGCAGGGGAGTTGAGGTGTCGAAGACACTTTTTTATATAAGGGCATTCCTAACGGGGATGCCTTTTGAATTTTAGGAAAGGAGATGCAGAACATGGGCGTTATTGTTTCAAGGCATGTTGGGAAAAAAAAGATCTGCGAAGTTATCTGAAATCATTAGAGAGGATGACAAAATTTGAGATATGTCATGTCTCAAATTTTAAATTGTGGGACAAGCCGGGAATCTATCGGATTTATATAACAGTCCGAAAGAAAGAAAAAAAGATACACAGTTTATAAAAACAAAGAATACGGAGGGTCAGAATTATGTGTAAAGTAAGTCAGATATGTATTTTAGCAACATATCTTGACTGTGCGGGGGCGGAAAGTGCTGTCAAAATGATGCAAATGGATATAGGTGTTGTTATAAAAAATATAGAAAAGAAGCAGGTATGACGCAGGAGGAGATGGCAAACAGATTAGGAGTGACGACGTCGGCTGTAAACAAATGGGAGAATAGTAATTCCAAGCCGGATATTGAACTGCTGGCACCAATTGCGGGACTGCTTGATATTTCGCTTGATACATTACTTTCTTTTCATGAAAAACTTTCAGATACTGAAATCAAAGAAATTATCAGGAAGATGGACAGGATGTATACATATATTAAGAGACTTCATTCATGGCGAGTGAAGTCTCTTTTATTTTGCACAGTATATTGGAAAAAGTTTTGGTTGAACAGCGGTTGGAATAATGATAGAATTTTGTTGGGACAATAGTGAATGCATACGTTCACATTTTATGATTCAGAAGTAATGGATTGGAGTGGTGATATGGCAGATAAAATTAGCACAGGTGAATGTGGGGAAATTCTCATATATCAGACAGATAATGGACAGACAAATATAGAAGTTAAAATAGAAGATGATACAGTATGGCTGACACAACAGCAGATGTCAGAATTATTCCAAACTTCTCGAACAAATGTAGTAGAACATATTAAGCATATTTATGAGGAGGGTGAATTAGACGAAATTTCAACCTGTCGGAATTTCCGACAGGTTCGAAAAGAAGGAAATCGTGAGGTGACAAGGCAGATCCCTCATTATAATCTTGAGCGTCCAAAAGATGAAAATGATATGCTTCTTCAGTTGGAGAAACTTATGAAAGTAAATGACATCAATGCAAAAGGAAAAGAAAACTAATAGTATAATTTACATATGCAGTCAATTGGAGGAGGATATGAAATTAAAATTACGAGAGACTTATAAAGGGCTCAAGGCTAAAAATTATGATAAGTTAAAAAAAGAGAACATTTTTTGTATGGAGTTAAATTTTAATAAGGATACTGACAAAGAGAAATTCTTAAATAGTATTCCGAAGAATTCTTCTAGAGTTTGGCTTTTATTTGGAAAAAGAAAAGATGATTCTTCGTGGTTATGTTTACAAGTTGGTCAAAGCAAAAACAAAGTAAAAAAAGAAATAGAAAACCTTGTTACATTAATTCTGGATACAAGGGAAAATGCTCCCGGAATTTTTGATGATGAGGAAAAAGATTCTGATTCTTCTGGAAGTTTTTCTGATAGTGCTTTTTATAAAAATGTATGTCCTAAGGTGCCACGGAAAAAATATATTACATTGTTATATAAAATGATAGGAAAAGAATTTTATCACTTTAAGGTATGTTTTCTTGATGTAGATACGTATCTTGATATAAACACAGATGGGAACGTTGGAAAGGATACGAAAAAAATTATTGATATATGCAAAAATCAGTATGCTGAAGCTAAGATAGCATACGAAACGCTTGCTATATACTGGAGGCTGTTTCCAAGCGGAATTGATGGTCAGACGATATCATATTTTAATTTGGAAAGAACATTAATGCCGGAATAATTTATTGACCTTGTAAAAGAAAAAATACCTTGAGCTAGGTTCAGCAGAAAGTGACAAATATGTACTGAAATATTTTTTTGTAATGAAATACAAAATTATATCAAAGATGAATATAAAAGTTTGCCAGATAATTTTAACAATAGTGAATTAGGGCAGGAAGGGGTTTGTATAGGTGAAGTTGGGAAGACAGCAACTTATTTACTTGTGATGTAAGAATAAACAAGTTGTACTAAAATATATACATGTTGTAAATTTTTAAACATTAAGACGTGATGATGAACAGTTTGATAAAGATATGGTGAAAAATTGGTTAAAAGGGAAGTGTAAAAACATGGATTTAAAACAGGTTATTTCATTTGCACAGAAAAATGGATATGAAACAGTCGAACAGTTGAATAACTGGAACGGTTATGAATGTTATGAACCTATTATAGATTTAAACAAACAAGTTGATGTTGGGTCTCCTCTTCTTATACTCGTGAAAGAAGAGAAAATTAGAATGTCAACACCTGATGAGGCATTTCAACAACTAGATGAGTGCTATCGGTGGGAAAATGAATAAAAAATGACAGGCACGTGGCCAAGGAAGAAAAAACATAACGGGAAGTCTTTTTTCAACGCAATCCACTCTTTTTGGCAATCCATTTTAAGTGAGGAAATGATTTATGAAACAGCTATATCCGGTTATAAAAAGAATTATGGTTATAATACTGGGTTTTGCCTGGGGATCAGTTAGTTTCTTTTGGCTAGGGTACAGTATATTAACATTAGGGAATCTTATGGAAGAACCCGGCTCGATAGATTATGTGGTTGAGGGCGAGTCGATGCGTGTATATGGATTGCTGGGATGTGTTTTATACATCATATTTTTTGTACCTATATTGTGTTTCTTACATAAAAGACACAACTTATATATTTTTTTAATAGCAATGATTTTGGGTGGGATCGTTCAGGGAATTTATCTGTTTGCGGGTTTTAAGTAAAATTTGTGAATATATGTAGAACAAATAACCCCAAAATTCAGATGCTTTGCATCTGCCACACGTCGTACTTTACCACTTCACTATTGAAGAGATTCCAAGAATATACTATAATTAACTCAAACTTCGCACACCAGAAAATAAATTGTGCCCAGACTGTTTCTGATGTGGCAGTATATGTGGATAATGAGGATAGGTATCTGCTTTTGCCGGATGATGATTATGTTATCGAGTATATTGGAAATGACGAGGGGGTCATGACCTGCGACGTCGGGGAATATGAAGATAATGAGCTCGTAAGAAGTCTTACATACGAAAATATCCCATTGTCCAAAGATCAGAAATACAGCAGCTTTTTGGAAGCCGGCCGCAGGCAGGGCTTAGCATTATATAATCTAAATAGTGAAGAAGGAGAGCGTATCACGGCATCAACAGCCCAAGGGTTTGAGAGAAAGGAGGTCAAGGCAGAAACGCTTTCTTTGGATCAGGAGACGTTAGAATTGGAGATAGGGGAGAGTTATACCCTGCAGGAGGCGATGGAACCGTACAATACCACAGAAAGTCAGGTGACTTGGAAGAGCAGTGATGATCGGATTGTATCGGTAGATGAAGACGGTACTGTGACAGCTTTGGGAAAAGGACAGGTTCAGATCACTGCAAAGGGACAGAGTGGAAATCTGTCTGCGGTCTGTCAGGTGACGGTGCCACGGACACCTATATTACCGTCGGCATCGGTTTCGCCTACCGTGTTGCCGACCCGGATGCCGGATGCTGCCGACTGTCCGGACAGTACAGGGACACCGTCACCATCTGCTGCCGGCTACCCGGACAGTACAGGGACACCGTCACCATCTGCTGCAGTCAGACCGGCTGTTACCGCATCAATACCGCCAAAGACTACCGTCTCCTCGACCAAAGCACCGAAAGCACCGGTGGTCACACAAACGCTTCGCAAGGGACAGGTTTTTAAGGATGCAAAGACAAAGGCGTATTATAAGATTCTTTCAGTGACAGCTGCCGGCGGCAAAGCAACATATCTGCATCCGGTAGGAAAAAAGGTCAAAAAAGTAACCATAAAAGACACCGTGATCCGGAAAGGAAAGAAGTTTAAGGTTACACAGCTTGGAAACAAAGCTTTTAAGGATTGCAAAAAGCTGCAGAAAGTCACCGTTGGCAAAAATGTTTCCGTGATCGGAAAGAAGGCTTTTGCAAACTGTAGATCCTTAAAGGTTGTCATTTTGACCGGACCGAAGCAGAAGCTTCCGAAAAATGCCTTTGCAGGTTGTCCGGCAAAACCGAAAGTGCGAAAAAAGCATTAGCAGGAGAAATTTGGATCCGTATAAGATGATAAACCGGATCTGGGAGGATGGTGATTGCTATATGTGGAAGAATTATTTGAAATTTTTGTTCATTCTGCTATGTATTATTGTTACAGACAGTGTGCAGGCAAAAGCGTACACGATAAAGATGCAGCAGGATAATATTTATTCGGAAGTTATTCCGGAGTCGTTTGCAAAGAATGCACCGGCGATTTTTAGAAAAAATGTAAAAACAGCCATGAAGTATTACAATAAATATAAGGATGCAGATGCAGTTACTTATATGAATAAAATACCGGACAAGTATAGAGATTTTATTGAAATTGCCAGAAAGATCCACGACTCAGACGAGATCGTGCTCCGTGATCCGTTTTATATTTATGATGTTGGTACAAGTGATGAGGACGATGATATTTACTATTTTTTTGATGTAGAAAAAAATGGAAAAAAACTCTGTAAATTTAGTCTGAATGTTGATCGCAAGAGTAAGAAGCTTTTGTTTGGCTATAGTAAAATGAACCGGTATTTCCAAAATGACAGTAAGACGATGAAAGATGCATTATTTTACCGTTGTGGGAAGAAAGGATACGCTGAGACACCGGACAAAACGATTTGTGTGGAGGACGGGGAAATGTCCGGTCAATTGAAAATGCAGACCGAAGGTATCGACTGGGAAGCAGTTCTGAAAAAGAGCTACAAGAAGTTTCAGAAGAAGACATACGAGGAGAAAAAAGACGAAATTTTCAGTTATCTGGAAAAAATGCAAAAGAATAAGGTGATCAAAAAAGCGGAAAAAAATATGAAGCTGGAATTAAAGGATGATTATGTCGAGACGACGGGGGAGGAAAAAGCATCCAATTCCGAAAAAATACCGTATGTGATCATTGGTATCGTTTTTGTTGTTGCAGCCGCAGCAGGAATTTTTCTGGTACGGAAACAAAAAAGGCAGTAGATGGTGGGAGGTTTGTTTATGAAATACATATTAAAAAATATCAGATCCTTTGCGAGGGATTATACGAAAATATTTGTACTGCTGATCATTACGATCGCGGCATCAACATTGATCATTCATCTGTCTTATGGAATGTTTCGGGAGTATAGTGATCGCAGGGAACTCAGCAGGAGTGCAGTCAATGAGATCGTGTTTCGCCTGAAAAGCTCTTATGAAAAAAAGAATGCTGACACAGAGGATGGTCAGTTGCAGACGGTGGGAGATCTGGAGAGTCAGACGTATGTGAAGCAGGATGAACTGCAGGATGTGACAGTGGCAGATATAAAGAAATTTGCCAGGAAAGCAGATCAGGAAGTGCTTGGAAAGCTGCTTAATATTCATACAGGGATTCTTGAAGGGGAGTATCGTTTTGAAACAGACTTTCTGATCGATCATGGCAGCATTGTCAACAGTAGTGAGTATGGTCCGGATTCTTTATATAATTATGAGATTGCATACGAGACACAGAACATATTTCAATATGGCAGATATTTTACAGACCAGGAGTACGCTTCAGGAGATAAAGTGTGTATTATGCATGGCGTTCAGAAGAAGGCGGAAGGGGAGTATCTGAAAAAGAATATGACCGACGATGGGAAAGTGTTGATCGGAGATCAGGAGTATGAAATTATTGGTCTGCAGGATGGAATTGGGACGGGATTTATACCGATTACGTCTGTGGGAGAGGATGACGTCTTGCTGGATGAGATCGATCTGCGGTTTAAGGATAATATATCTCTGCGGGAGATCAACCTGTTGATCCGGACTGCCAAACAGTGCTTTGGAGACAGGGTGGACTGCAATTATGATCTGCAGCAGACGGAGGAAGATGATTATCTGTATAATACGATTCTTATGCTTGTACTGATCGTTTCGCTGGTGGCGGCATTTAACTTCTGTGCATTATATCATTATATTGTTACGACCAGACAGCGGACATTGACCATTTTCCGTATATGCGGACTGAATTATCGCAGAAGTATAGCGATGTACCTTGGGGAATGTTCAGTCTTGTCGGTTGGAACATATCTTATTACACTGTTCGTATTTCGATTTGTGCTAATGCCATTTTTGGCAGCGAGATGGAATGTTTTTGACTTTCATTTTCAGACGAGAGTCTATCTGATCTTGTTTCTGATCTATTTTGTGTCATCCTTTATCCTGCAATTTGTAATGATCCATTGGAATCTGAAAAAGAAAATGATACGTTAGAAGGGGGGAGATGAGTATGATCTGGAAATATGCAGTGCGTGAGTGCAAGGCACATGTGGTGATGTCTGTTTTATGTCTGGTTCAGGCGATGCTGTTATTTGCGATCGTTGTGGGAATGTTGTCGATCTTTATGGTGCGTTATTCCGAATATCGACCGGTGCGTAAGCTAGTGGAACAAAATGGATTTATCTGTATGCTGAATGCCAGCTATCATATGGATTCTGAAAAGGGAATGGTAGTGCAAAACTCTCAGACATACGAGACAATGCTGAAGGATGCTCATGTTGAAGGGCAGTATTCGGTGGAGGCGTTTGTGGACGAGCCGGAGGAGGTAGCCGATGCACGGAAGAAAAATTCGTATCGCGAGAATGTCTGGGCATATGATGATGCGTGGATCAGTGGATATAAGCCGGCATTAAGATCAGGGGAATGGCTGCAGACGGATAATGATGAGGGAGAATGTCTTGAGGCGGTAGTGCTTCAAAGTAAAGACCAATATAAGACCGGAGATGTGGTATATGTGGACACTAATTCGACAACAAAACTCCAGACGAAAATTCCGGTAAAGATCATTGGTGTGATCGATCCTTCGGCAGATATCATTTATCGATCAAACAGAAACGGTTCGGTGGATTATCAGATTCTTTTCAGCAATATGGTGAAACAGTCAGATGATCTGTCAAAGCTTGATTATGTGGAGTCGGATGTGTTTAATCCGGTTGAGTTTTTTGTATCCAAGAAGAATCTGGATCGTGTGCAGGAAACGTATGCTGACCGGGAATCAGACAAAAATCTTTCGGATAATTATGAAAATGTGCTGAGTACGAAGAAACAGATCTTTGTAACAACATTGTCCGGTGTGGCATTGATCACTATGGACGGGAAATGTTCTGAGTCAGTATACAAATACAATAAAAACAAGGTTGCCCAGATTTCACGGTTTGATTTTTTACATGATCTGGACTATATCAAAAAAAATACATGGCATAATATCATGGCAAATCTTTCTGAGTTGATCCCGGTAGGGATTGGAATGATCCTTTTTACAATGATTTCTTTTGTGACACTTTCGACATTGATGTATCAGAAGAACATGAGAAAATATTCGATTTATTATGTGCAGGGACTGACATGGGCAAAGATTTTCCGGATCCATGTATCATACATCTTTATGATCGTTCTGGCAGCTTTGTTGTTGGGAATTTTGGTGATCGTGGCAGCCGGACATCTTGGAGTGTGGAGCGGTCTGGCGGTGCAGCTTGGAGTTGTACAGATTATCGGCTGTCTGTTTGTTGTGATATTACTATTGGTGTCATCGGCATTGATGTGTCTTTCTATGGTAAAGGGCAGATCTGCCAGAGAACATTATGGCAAAGGTATTTAAAGCGGCAGGGAATGTGATCAGGCAATATATCATGGAGTCTGTAAATTTTGGTATGACTGTTCGCAGTGGGCTGCTTGGAAATGGAGAGAATTATGATTTGTTTGAAAAACATAGTGAAAACATATAATAAAGGAAAAAGCAATGCATACGAAGCACTTCATGGAGTATCACTGGAGGTGAAAGATGGAGAAATGACGGCTGTTATTGGAACTTCCGGAGCCGGAAAATCGACTCTGCTTCATATTCTGGCATGTATTGACGGATATGATTCCGGGGAATATACGATTGATGGGGAGGAAGTGGGCAGGATTTCCGAACGGCAGATGGCACAGACGCGCAATGAAAAGATTGGCATGGTCATGCAGGATTTTGCATTGGTGGAGGGTTTTACGGCTCTGGATAATGTTCTGATCCCGTTGGATTTTGCAAATGGCAGACACCGGCTTGGAAAAAAGGCACGTCGGGAGAAGGCATTGAAAATGCTGGATATGGTAGGGATGAAGGAATATGCCGGAAAGCCGGTCAACAATCTGTCCGGTGGACAAAAACAGCGTGTGGCGATCGCACGTGCAATCGCCAATGATCCATCAATCATTCTGGCGGATGAGCCGACAGGTGCACTTGATTCGGCAACGACCCGGGAGATCATGGATGTTTTCCATGAGCTCAATGAGCAGGGAAAAACGATTATTATTGTGACGCATGATCTGGCTGTGGCAAAGGAATGTGGCAGGGTGATCCAGATCGAGGATGGAAATATTATGGAGGAAGCGTGAAAAAGAGCCGGTAAAAGCTTGAAATACAAAACGACCGTTTAAAAAAATGTATATAAACGGTCGTTTTTTTGATTGTTTTAAACTTTTTTTGAGTTTGTTACAATATTAAAGTGTAAGGATTCTTACCAAGACGTCAAGGGAAGAGGAAAGGAAAGGGGAAACGTGACAAGAAAGGAATTTGACCGGTTTGTGTCTGAAAATGGAAAAGATATTCTGCGATTCTGCCGGATGAATGCAGGGGGATGTGCAGAGGGGGATGATCTTTACCAGGACACAATGTTAACGCTGTGGGAACAGGTTGATAAACTAAATAAAGGGAAATCAATGAAAAGTTATGCGTTATCCGTTTCCATCCTTATATGGAAAAACAAAAGGAGAAAATATGCATGGAGACATAGGATCGCAGCGTTTGAAAGTTATGAAAAACATGTAGAAAATGGGCTTTATATATCCGGAAAAAGTTCGGAGGAACCGGAGCAGCGGATTTTACAAAAGGAAATGACAGAAATGGTACAGAGACAGGTGCAGGCATTACCACAAAAATACCGCACAGTCGTTTATCTTTATTATTCTGCAGGACTAAAATTTAAGGAAATCGCAGAATGTCTGCATATTCCGGAAAGCACCGTGAAAAGCCGGATGTACAAAGCAAAAAGTATCCTGAAAATGAAACTGGCATCGATTATGCCTGACGGCCCGGAGGATAAGGGTTGTTGGAGAATGGAGGATTCATAATATGAATGAAGAGAAATTAGACCGGATTTTGCAGCAGACTCTTACACCGGAGGTTAGTGATGATGAGATTAAAGTAAAGTTTGAACAGGGGGAATGTCATATGAAGAAAAAGAAAAATTATATAAGACCGGCGGTTGCCTTGGCAGCCTGTGCGGCATTAGTGATAGGGATTGGTTTTGGAAATTTGCCGGAGCGTATATTATCCAATGCGGTGATGTCCCATAAAACGGTCGCACCGATAAAGAAACCATCGCAGAATATGGAAAATGGTTTTGTGATGAAAGTCAGGGCAGCTGAAGTGAAGGAACTGGAAAAAGGAAAAGCGCAGGTGGCTGTTTATTCGGAAAAGTCTACCGGGGAGGCTTGGAGCGGCTCAGATAATAATAACAAGGTTGCCTATGAAATTTCTCTGCCTTTGATATGTGAGGGAAAGAATATGGATACGATCACCTATTCTGTGAATAAAGGCTGCTTTCGTATCATCCAGCCCAAGAATGACCCATATGTGATCGAAGGTAAGGAGTGCAAAAAATTGGAGCAGGTCAGCGAATCGGTGGATATAAAAATTGCACCGGACGGGTCAGATAAAATGGAGGAGAAGTATTACAGCTCCTATACCATTTCCGCCAAGGATCAGGATCGAAAGGACGTGGAAGTGTATCTGTGCGATGAGAAAACATTGTCTGAGAAGCTTTATAAGCAGCTGTGGGATAATAACAGCGATGGAGTGACGGAGCAGGAGCTTGCCGCAGAGGCTGCCGTCAAAAATAAAGTAATGGGGGATCCGCAGGTTACCTGTAAGATCAGCTATCAGGAAGATCAGGTTCGGAAGACAGAGACAGCCAAAGTTGCTGTGCGGCTTCAGGCAATGACATACAAAGAAGCAGCAGGCAGTTATAAAAGCGAGAATCTGAAAAAGAAGCTGGAATTAATGAAGGATATGAAAGGAATTTTTGTGGTTCTTGAAAGATTATAAAATGCAGGCAAAGGAAAAATATGTTTACAAAGTAAATTGAGTGTTGAAGAAGATAAAATACTGGCATAACGTAGTTGGTATACAATATTATGTATATGGTGATGAAAATACAGGATGAAATCATAGAACGGACAATATAATAAAAGAATAGTAGACACCATACCTTTCGGCAATAAAATTGAAAATTGCCGAAAGGTATGGATTTTTTTGAATATATGTTATTATATACATAATGGCAATAATTATAAAAAATGCCGAAAGGTATGGTGGTGCTATGTGGTATCAAAATGCAATTGCGGATTTAAGGAAAGATACTTTATACACGAGAAAACAAATATACGATGAGTTAAAACAGATTAAACCGACGCTATCAAAAGATTCTAAGCAAAAAAAATATTTACGTTCCACAATATAGTAAAAAATATAATGAAATTGCAATAGCAATTGAGGATGAGTTTCCACTTGTGGATTTTGTCTGTTTTGAGAGTGTGCAGCTTAATGAGTTCCTTAATCATATGATTGCACAAAACACTTTTTTTATTATGGTGGAACGGGATGCATATTGGACAAGGGATAGTATTGTTCTGCTTAATTTAGTTAGTGAACATCCTCGAAATACAGAGGTAAAGCACGGAATTAGCATTGAACAGTTATTGGTTGATGTTGTTGCAGAAAAAACATTTAGATTATTATACAGTAAGAATGAGATATATCGCATTTATGAAGCTGCGGATCGATTATATGCAATTGATTATACAAGGTTGTTAAGATATGCCAGAAGAAGAGGAAAGGCAGAAGAAATAGAAAAGTACATTGGAGAAAGATAAATGCTTACGCAAGATAATTTTACAAAAGAAAATATAGACAGATTATGTTTATTAAGTGGCAATGATCCGTCTCATGCTTGAGAGTGTAAAATAAAGTGTGTAAGTTACCGGTAACAGGATATCTGAAGACTTGAGTTTTTATCATATAAGAATTAAATAGAAGGTGATATTGATGTGGTTATTTTATGCAGTTGGTTCCTCCTTTTTTGCGGGAATTACAGCGATATTGGCTAAGTGTGGGATCCGCAGGACGGATTCTGATGTGGCAACAGCTGTCAGGACGATAGTAGTATTGGCTTTTTCGTGGTTGATGGTGGTGATCACCGGAGCATGGACGCCGCTTAGCAGGATCAATGGTGAAACGCTTGTTTTTCTTGTTTTGTCCGGTCTGGCGACAGGGGCATCCTGGCTGTGTTATTTCAGAGCACTCCAAAAAGGTGACATCAATAAGGTTGTTCCGATTGACAAGTCTAGTACCGTGCTTACGATCTTTCTCGCATTGATCTTCCTGAAGGAGGGCTTTTCGGTGGCAAAGGCAGTATCTGTGATCCTGATCGGTGTAGGAACCATGATGATGATCGTCAGGAAGGACTCAGACAGCGAGAAAAAAGAAAAGGGAAAAGGCTGGCTCTTTTATGCCGTATTGTCAGCTGTATTTGCGAGCCTGACCGCAATATTGGGCAAGATCGGAATCTCGGGGATCAATTCGAATCTTGGCACAGCTGTCAGGACGACAGTCGTATTATTTATGGCGTGGTTTATGGTATTTGTGGCTGGTAAACAGCATCAGCTGAAGACGCTTGAAAAAAAGGAACTGGGCTTTATCGGACTGTCCGGTCTGGCGACGGGAGCATCCTGGCTGTGTTATTACAGGGCATTGCAGGAGGGACCGGCCAGTGTAGTTGTGCCGATCGATAAGCTGAGTATTTTGATCACGATAGCATTTTCATGGATCGTGTTCCATGAAAAGCTGACGGTCAAGGTGGCAGCAGGAGTTTTATTGATCACAGTGGGAACCATAATACTTGCCGTTGCATAAAATACCGGTATACATAGAATTGTCATAAATATCCTGTATAATATCATTGAAGTAACTATACAAAGTCCCCAAAAACAGCTATAATATTTTTCGATCAGAAAGACGATATACAAAAGAAGGAGAACGGGAGAATGAATGGGCATTTTCCTGTTTTCATTGCAGAAACGAGAAATGTCAATGGACATAGATAAGACTGATCCGGAGAGGAAGTGACACAGATGCGAAAGAGAATGTATAGAAATGGACTCAGAAAAACAGAATATAAAAATAAAACAATAGTTCTGATAGGAGGGGTCATGCTGGCAGCAGCGTTGACACTGTTTCCGGCCGGATATGCATCTGCGGCCAGTGTGAGCATCGATGGTGATCCATCGGAGTGGTCCGGTGTAGAGATGCAGGATTCGATTTCTGCTGAGGTGGCGAAGTGGGCAGTAATGCAGGATGATGAATATGTATATTTCTATGTGCAGCAAAACGGTGGTAATGAGTATAATCTGCCAATGGCCAATACAAGTTTTTCGATTGCTTATAAGGATGGCTCAGCAGGGAATAATACGCAGATCAGATTTAGTTATATGATGAAGGAGATCAAAGATGCATGGTATGTTGATATATCCGGTGTCAAAAAGGCGTATACTCCAAGTAAGGAAGCTGACAAATACGAAATAGAATTTGCGGTTCCACGGTCATTTTTCGGTGGTGGGGAGTACACGCTCACATATTGCGGAACATCTGTTGAAAGTAAAGATATCCGAAATACAAAGGAGTATGAGGAACCGGCAGCTACAGAGCCGGTTTATCAGGGGATCACGATAGATGGTACATTTACTGACTGGGATGCAGTTACCGGGAAAGACATACAGGACCGGTGGATCGATCAGACAGCAGCTGTTTTTGATGGAGATTATCTGTATATTTATATTAAGGAAAAGGAAAATGGATCTGCGACCGGGGCAGGGGAAAACAGCAATGGTAAATATACGATCTATACGGATCTTGGGAGACATACGACCTTTCAGCTCAGAAAGGACCATATCGAAGGAATAGAAGGGGCAAAGGTTTCTTATTCTAATAAACAGTATGAAATTGCGATTCCGGCATCGGCCATCAGACAGTATAAGGAAACGATATCGATTGGATATTATATGTCCGAAGATATGCTGGTTAAGGATCTGGCAAATCTGAAAGAGGATTCGGATGAAGATAAGACATTCACAAAGATTGCTTATGATGGCAAATATTCAGATTGGGATTATTATCCACATCAGCTGATCCAGTATTCTACCAGTGGCGGTGTGGGAAATGATGCAGAGGGAGCTCTTTATCTGGATGGCACTACACTGTATGGTCATGTGCTGTCAATGCTTCATATGAATGAAAGAGAGTTTCAGCCTTTTACGATCCGGGTGAATGAGGATGACAAAACATCCATAGGATTTCGTCTGGTGACGTTGGATAAGGATGGAAATATTAATAAGGACTGTCAGGTGGATAATCTGGATGCGGGAACCTATGAGTATTATCTGTGGGATTTGAGCTCCGGTTCTACTGCGTATAATACTTATGATGCAGATGCACCGATCTATGGAAGAATGTATCTGACTGTCCGCAAAACGGCAGAGGGAAAGTCTATATCAGATGAAATGGAATATCAGATAGATATGGAAAAACTGGCAAAGCATTTTAATATGGATACTTCGGATATGAAATTGATCCAGGCAAAATATGTAAATATCGGGCAGGAGTGGATATCGATCGCCGGTACATCTACCGGACCATGGATGGGGATTTCCCTGTGCGGCTTGTCGGTACTGTCCGTGTTATGGTACAGAAGAAAGAAATCAAGGGTGATATAAATGACTCCGGCTTTGGGTTTGATCATTTTGATCGTGTGGCTGTATGTACTGCGGGTAACCAGAAAAAGTGAGCTTCCTGCGTGGAGATTTATCTGGGGAAGCTGTGGATTGTTTGTGATAATGATGATCTTTATCAGACCGCATCTGACACAGCCGCTGGCACAGGTGGTGGCTGCTCTGGCCGGTGGCTTTGGCAAACTTACGGGAATGTTTGACTCGTATTTTAAATATGGTGTGATATTTGTTGATTCCAAAGCGGGTGCGATCTCATTGCTGATTGATTTTGAATGTTCGGGAATTTTAGAGATTATGGCATTTGTATCTTTGCTTGCTTTTTTTCGTGCATATACTATTTATGAGAGAGTTGTGGTCGGTATTTTGGGGACATTTTATATAATTCTGGCAAATGCCCTCAGGATCATATCAATCTGTGTGATCATCTATTTTAGGGGAATGCAGGCGTATTATATGGCACATACATTTGTAGGACGGATAATATTTTATGGCTTGTCCGTATTTTTGTACTTTATAGTATTTACCCGGACACAGATCATTCGGCAGAAGGTGGGAGGATTTACTTATGGAACTGATAAATAGATTCTGTAACTCATTCCTTTTCTGGGCTGCCTGGATCATCATTCCGGTATTGATGGAGATCATTCCCTCTCTGGGAAGTGTATTTGTGTTGATCAAGAAACATGTTTTGCACAAGGACATCATACGGCCGGCAATCGATCCGGAAATATCACTGATCATTCCTATCTATAATTCTATGGATACATTGGAGCAATGTATCAGGTCTATTGATGAAAGTGATTATCCGGATGATAAAATACGAATTTTTCTTGTGAATAATCAGGGACAGGATGACAGTTTTCAGGTGTTTTGTGAATGTCAGCGTAAATTTCCGCTTCTGCGGATGCAGTGGCTGAATGCAAAACAGGGAAAATCCAAAGCATTAAATCTTGCATTGTTTAACAGTGAAGGAAAATATATTATTCATATTGATAGCGATGGTCTGTTGGAGAGATCGGCACTGCGCAATATGGTATACCGTTTTGAAGATGATCCATCTATTGAGTGTATGACGGGTGTCATTCTTACAGACCCAAAACAGGTACAGGATTATCCGCTTTTTATGCCGCGGTTATTGCGTAAGATTGAATTTATGGAGTATGCCCAGGCTTTTCTGGCAGGGAGAAATTATGCGGAAGAGGTAAATGCGGTCTATACATTATCCGGAGCATTTTCGGCATTTCGCAAATCTGCGGTGTTGAAATCACAGCTTTATAACACAGATACGATCTGTGAGGATACGCAGATCACATTTCAGATGAAATATCTGCAAAAGACAAAGGTAGGGATCTGCGAAGATGCCATCTTTTTTGTAGATCCCATTGAAGATATGAATAAGCTGTATACGCAGAGGCAGCGATGGCAGAGAGGAAGTCTGGAGGTATCCCATTTATTTCTGAAAAATAAGCTGAAAGCCAGAAATATGTTAACTAATGTCGGAGTCAGGACACTTTTGTATGATCATACTTTTGCGTTTCCGAGAATGATATGGTATCTGGCATTGCTGTGTCTCTTATGTATGAATTATTCTTTTGCACAGATTGGTTATTCGACGTTATTTTTATATGGATTGTATGTACTGATCGGTATATTTTATTATATTTCCACGGTGGGATTTTTGAAAGGATTTAAAGAGATTAGAAGCTACTATATAAAACAGTGGTATGTGATCTTGTTTCTTCCGTTTTTTAATCTGCTGGTGTTTTTTATTCGCTTTGCCGGGGTGATCAATAGCATTAATACGGATAGTGCATGGAAAACGAAAAACTTTTCGCAGGAAAGAGAGAGCTTTGTTAAGACGGTGGCAAAGGATTTTGGTGTGATCACACATTTGCTGCACAAGGTTCGCAAGTTTGTAAACGATGATTGAAATGAGGGTTAATGTTGAAAACGAAAATGTTGCATTTTATTGTAAATATTAAGGTGATATCTTTAGGAATCATTCTTTTAACAGCAGGACTGGCTTTAGCAGGCTGGCATCAGGCAGTAAATTATGAAAGCAGCATATTGTCTATCTATGCAAGGCAGCAGGATGCCTATGTCCAGCTGGTGCTTGATCAGATCAATCTGTTGGAGAACCGCAGTGATCAGGAAATCGTACAGAACATTCTGGGCTCTCTGGATACTTCAGGCAGGCGGTACTGGACTCTGACGAAAGGGAAGGCATTATTATTTGTAAAAGATGTTATGGAAACGAATCGTTATAAGGGATTGACGACGGAAACATTTTTTACTTCCAAAAGTGCCGGAAAGTTTTTGAAATCTCTGGAGATAAACCGGGTCGAGCATGCAACGATCAATATGGGAGAAGACAGATATGTGGCATCCGGAGTGATATTTGAATATAATGGTTCAGAATATAAGATATGTCTTCTTACAAATGACACGGTGATATTGGATGACAATATATTTCTTTCTTCCAAGATTGGTCTGTACGTTTTCGGGGTCATTATTTTAGGGATGCTTCTTTTGATCACGATGATCATGGCAAATCTGCTGGACATGAAAAGTAAGGAACTTGCAAATCAGAAAAAGCATATTGTCAACTTAAACCGGATGGTAGAAAAACAGGCGGAGACAATACGGGAGATGGATTGCTATCATACCCGCTGGAGTGTATTTCATCTGCCGGTTATGGAGCAGTTTGTCCAAAAACTGGAACACAGAGGGGTGTCTCCAATCGTATTTGCAGCAGTGTCATTTGAGTCCGGGCAGCATAGGAAATTGTTTTTGGAAAGGGCACAGATCCTTTTGGATGAGAAAGTACTGCGATTTGATGGACACAGTGAAAGAGTGAAAGAGCTTATTCTGGTATTTGTACAGTACCATGCCACGGAGGCACAGAAAGCATTGAGAGAAATGGAGACGGAGGGAGAGACGTTTAATATTCTTGTATTAAAGGAATATACGGATAAGGAGAAAACATTAATGAAGGAATACAGAGATTTTATGGTTACATTGTCAGAAAGGATGGAAGAAGATCATGGCGAAAACCACATTTCGTGAATATAAATTTAAATTTTATCTGAATGCCAATCATTTTATTGTGATCAACGGAAAAGAAGGTGAAATACATCCGCATACGTGGGAGTTTATGGTGGATATATTGATGAGCGACCAAAAATTCGTACAGTTTGATGCGTATGAAAAGGCTATTGATGAATACTTTAATAAATACCAAAATCATATCCTGAATGAAGTAGATCCTTTTGATCATATGATACCGACTTTGGAAAATATGTCAGACTTTTTTGCAAATGATATCCGCAGGATCGTGAAAAATCTGGGAGGTCATCTGGTGAAGATGGAAAGTAGTGAGACGCCGACGAGAAGTTATGTGATCAGTTTTGAGAACGAAGAAGAATATCTGGATAGTGTCAAACGCAGTTCAGAAAAACAGATGGATGAAGTGATAGATGAAATCCTAAACCGTATTATTGACTAAGGAGATTTTAACGTGAAGAAAAAGGCAGGAATCACAATTACTATATTGGTTTATGCGTTTTTTGCGGTGATGATCGCATTTTTGATCTATGTCGGCGGTAATTATCCGACTGGTGCAGATACCATGTGCCATATTTATAAGGGAGATGTGCTTTATCATTCAATAAGACAGGGAAACTGGTACCCGCTGTATGACAGCTTTTGGTACAACGGTGTACAGATGATGCGTTACTGGGCTCCGCTGCCGGTATATTTTCTTGCATTTTGTCAGATGGCAGTGGGGGGGAATGACCTGGATGGATATTTATTATTTGTAGCTTTGGTTTTTTATTTGGGAGCATTGATATGGCTTTATATCGGACACAAAAAAGGACGTCTCCGTATGGGAGTGTTTATGGGGATATTATGGTTTTTTCTTCCTAATAATCTTTTTGCACTTTTTGTGGAGG
The DNA here is from genome assembly GCA_022774505.1 of Lachnospiraceae bacterium. Classification (GTDB taxonomy): domain Bacteria; phylum Bacillota; class Clostridia; order Lachnospirales; family Lachnospiraceae; genus Jutongia. The sequence goes on along the minus strand of JALFLW010000027.1, from coordinate 6,047 downwards.
GAAACCTGCCGAGATCTTTATCGATGATCCTGCTCCCGCTTTTTATTTATTATATATGTGAGTATCTTTTTGAGGAGGATGCTAAAGCTTTGTGCAAGGTAGTCCCGGTGTTTGCCGGGATTGCACTTTGTCATGTGGGTTATGCGGGAATGATCCTGTTGGCGATGCTTTTGTTTTTGCTGATGTATCGCATACTGAGTCATCGGAGTGGAAAATGCATTCCGGCTCTGATCAGTATGATCCTGCCTTTTCTGATCATTGGAATATGGCTTTATGCATCGTTGAAGGGAGGAATTACATCCACCGACAGCTCACAGGTTATGAAAGGATTTTTTCAGGATGCAGTGATATCCCTAAATCCTCTTCGCAGATTGACAAATGGGAATACAGAATTTTATTTTGGCTTTGCCGCATTTGCGGTAGCAGTATTTGGTTCAATCTGCAGTAAACGACAGTCTATGGTGGGATTTTGGGCGGCTCTGCTGATCTTTGTCTGTACCACGACATCAATGTATACGGTATTGGAAAAACTTCCGGGCAGTCAGTATTTGTGGATGCTTCGTTTTATTTCCATTGCCTTGGTTATGATCTTGTATAGTTTTCTTCTATGGAGATCGTTAAAAAAGGGATTTGTTATTGCATGCTGTCTGTTACTGCTGGCAGACTGCATACCTTCCCTCAGTCTGGTATGGCATGGAGCTGGAAAGACAACGGCCGAAGAAAATATGCAGATTAATTCCGATGCTTCCTTGATCACAAAAGCAAGAGAGGTTACGAAACAGCGGGCAGCCCTTTTGGATGGCAGTACCTTAGGGGCGATGGCACCGTATCTTTTGACAGATTATGACGGAAAGCAGACAAGAGGAACCTTTGGTGCGGGATGGCAGTCAGCCGCAACGGCAAGAAATATTGTAGAGCTGAATGAAGCAGTAGAACGCGGATTTTATCCATTTCTGTTTGACAGGGCAGTTGAATTGGGAAACGATACAGTGCTGATCCGTATCAGTGAATTAAAGGAAAAAGAGAAGGATGTGGAATGTGTCAGCAGGGCTGCCAAGGAACAGGAATTTTATCTGGAAGCACAGAATGACAGTTATCTGTTGTTTCATAGGGATATGTATCCGGCATTTGGGACGATCGGAAATTATGATGGATTAGCGATCGGTACTTCAGCGGCGACATTGACATACAGTTATCCGGATATTACCCGGGGAGAATCGGATGATCTGAATGATTATTCATTTGCAGAGCTTTCCGGTTACAGGGTGATATATCTGTCCGGTTTTTCATATCGTGATAAGGACAAAGCTGAAAAAATGATAAAGAAGCTGAGTGATCAAGGAGTCAGAGTGATCATCAGTGGGGATGGGATTCCCTTAAATGAAAAGAATGGGATCCGGTCATTTCTTGGTGTTACATGCCAGAATATTTATTTTGAAAATGGCTATCCGATCCTATATACCGGAGAAGAGGAATTGGATACAGAGCTTTTTGACAAAGAAAACAGGGAATGGAAAACAGTGTATTTTAATGGTCTGGACAGGGAAGACGGGTATCTGTACGATTCAGGGATGAAGGTTGCATTTTCAGGGACAGTATACAATGAGAATATTGTTTTTGTGGGATTAAATCTGCCATATCATTATTTCCTGACGCAGGATCAGAATGTGGGTGAGTACATGAACCGGATCATGGGGGATGATCTGAGTGGACTCCCGGAGAGAACAATAGTACCGTTACAGATTACTTACAGTGCACATGTGATCAGGATCAGATCGCCAAGAGACGGAGTAAATACTTCTCTGGCATATCATGATATCTTTCAGAGCAGACAAAAAATTGATCAGGAGCATACATTGACGGTGGTCCGGCGTGGAGTTACTGCGATCAGACTGCATTATCCATACCTGCCCCAGGGACTGTGCATGAGTCTGGTGGGGATTTTTGGTTATATATGGTTCTGCCACAATCTGCTAAGGAAAAGGGGAGGCAGAAAGAAAATGTCTGTCGAAAGATCAACAGCAAATACAGGGACTGCATCATGATAAATGGAAAGGTTTTAGGAATGGACATAATGGAGAATAGCTTCAAACATATTTTAGTAGTGATACCGGCGTGGGAGCCTGATGAAAAGATGGTTACCTATGTCCGTGAATTGGAACAGAGAGGTTTTGAAAATATACTTTTGGTTGATGATGGAAGCACCGGAGAAAGCCGCAGATATTTTGAAATGCTTTCCGGGGATAGTGCTGTTCATGTGCTGCATCATGAGGTGAACCGTGGAAAAGGACGCAGTCTGCGGGATGGATTTGAATGGTGTCTGAAAAATATGGAAGACTGCCGTGGGGTTATTACTGCAGATTGTGATGGACAGCATAGTGCCTCGGATACCGAAAAAATGGCCAAATCCCTGATTTTGCATCCGGGGGAAATGATATTGGGGACGCGGAAATTTGATGGAAAGCAGGTTCCATGGAAGAGCCGTTTTGGCAATAGGATCACTTCATTTGTGTTTGCTGTTTTTTGTGGCAAATGGCTGAATGATACACAGACCGGTTTAAGAGGGATTGATGCGGGACTGCTTCCGGAGCTTTGTAAGCTTCCGGGGGATCGTTATGAATATGAGATCCGTATGCTGATCTTTGCGGTGCATAAAAAAGTGAAATTTCATGAATTAGTCATAGAAACCATATATCTGGATGACAACAGGCAGTCACATTTTCGTCCTTTACAGGATTCGGCAAGGATTTATGGTGTGATATTCGGTACTTTTTTTAAGTATCTGTTATCTTCCTTGAGTGCTTCCCTTATTGATCTGGGGATTTTCAGTCTGTTAAACATATGGCTTTTGAGGGGATGTACGTTGGCAGAAAACGTGGCCGTATCGACAATATCTGCCAGGATAGTATCTTCCCTGTATAATTTTTCCGTGAACCGAAAACTCGTGTTTCATTCCCGGAAAAATATCGGGAAGACAATGGCAGGTTATTACTTGCTGGCAGTGATACAGATGGGATGCTCTGCCGGACTTGTTTATCTTTTGACAAAGTTTACGGGTCAAAAAGCAGTTCTTGTCAAAATAATCGTGGATGTCTTTTTATTTGTGATCAGCTACCACATTCAGCGAAGAATCATATTTTCGACACATCAGGAGAGCAAAAATCATCAGGATGGGAAAAATGATTGCTGACAAAAGTCCGAGCTTCAGATTGTCTTTTAGTCCGGAGGAGACAAAACCAACCAAAGTAGGCCCGGAGGAACAGCCGATATCTCCGGCGAGAGCCAGCAGGGCAAATATGGTCGTGCCGCCCTGAGGGCAGATGCGGGAGCTGATGCTGAAGGTTCCCGGCCACATTGCAGCTACGGAAAGACCACATATACCGCAGGCTGCAAGGGAAAGCGGCGGAAATGGGGAAAATGTCACGAGCAGATAGCTGACAATACATAAAAACGCACATCCGATAAGATAACCGGTGAGAGAAAATTTTTCGGCAACATGTGCATGAAAAACCCGTCCCGATCCCATGAATATTGCAAAGAAACATGGTCCTGCAAGATCTCCGACTGTTTTTGATACATGAAGGCCTGTCTCGGCAAGAGCGGATGCCCATTGACTCATGGCAAGCTCGCTGGCTCCGCTGCACAGCATCAGAAGTGCGAGTATCCAGAATACCTTTTCGCCAAGAAGTGCAGTAATGGTCATTCCTTTTCCCTCATCCGCCAGAGAATTGATAGGGACGAAACAGAAGTAAACAGCATTGCAGACCGGTATCACAGCCCACAGAGCGGAAATGATCTTCCATGAATCCAATCCGATCAAACGGAACAAAAGGGTGGATATCAGGACCACCAATACAGATCCCCAGCAATAAAAAGAATGAAGCAGGCTCATGGCAGCTCCCTTTTTGTCTGTAGGACATGCCTCTACGATCGGGCTGATGATGACCTCCGTAAGTCCGCCTCCGATCGCATAGATCACCACAGCGATACTGATACCGATATAAGGATCGGGTGTAAGCTCCGGAAGAATACCTAAGAGAATAAGACCGACGGCAGCGAAGATATGGGCAAGGACCGCATTTATTCGGTAACCGATTCTGTCCGTGAATTTTGCGGAAAACAGATCGACAAGGATCTGGGTGACAAAATTGATCGTAACCAAAAGGCCGATTTTGGAAAGCGATATTCCATAGGTCCGGTGAAAGGTAACAAATAATAAAGGCGCGAAATTATTAACAATCGCCTGAGTGATGTAGCCAATATAACTGGCAGCGATCGTATGACGAAAATCATTTTTTATACTCATAATAATCAAACATTCCTTTCTTAAACCGCAGGTTTTTTATTCTGATAATAAGCTTATCATGCTTCAGGTGATAAGTCTGTAATTAAATCAGCATGATATAACATTTTTTTGATTCTTTATTTTTCGCTGTTTATTCATTGTGAAACATTTTTAAACATGGTACAATATGGAAAGATGGTTTTTAGTGAACCGGCGATGAAAAGAAAATAACAGGAGGATGTTATGAGTGATATTAATAAAAAAATCAGGGAGCTTGTTAATTATGGATTACATACCGGATTGGTCGTGCCGGAGGATGAGACATATACAATCAACCGTATCCTGGAAATATTGAAACTGGATGAATATAAAGAACCCGAAAATGCATGTCCGGTCCCGGATCTGGAGAGTACTCTGGGAGCAATTATGGACTGGGCTCATGAAAAAGGTGTACTTGAGGAAAATACAGTAGGATATCGTGATCTGTTTGATACAAAGCTGATGGGAGCATTAGTGCCGGCACCGAGCACAGTAATCGGCCGGTTCAGGGAGTTGTATCACCAGTCTCCACAGAAAGCAACGGATTTTTATTACAAATTCAGCAGGGATACAGACTATATCCGCCGCTACAGGATTGCCCGTGATATGAAGTGGACGGCTGATACAGAGTATGGCACCTTGGATGTGACGATCAATTTATCAAAACCGGAAAAAGATCCTAAGGCGATTGCTGCTGCAAAGAATGCGAAGCAGTCAGCATATCCGAAATGTCTGCTCTGCAGGGAAAATGAGGGGTATGCGGGGAGACTAAATCACCCGGCCAGACAGTCACACCGTATCATACCGATAACGATCGAAGGAGAAAAGTGGGGATTTCAGTATTCACCATATGTATATTATAATGAGCATTGTATCGTTTTTAACCAAAAGCATACACCGATGAAGATTGATGAATCAGCATTTCGTAAGCTTTTAGCCTTTGTAAAGCAGTTTCCGCATTATTTTCTGGGTTCCAATGCGGATCTGCCTATTGTAGGGGGATCCATTCTGGCACATGAGCATTTTCAGGGAGGCCATTATGAATTTGCCATGGAAAGAGCCGGGATCAAAACGAAGCTTGCGATACCGGGATATGAGGATGTGGAGGCCGGTATCGTAAATTGGCCGATGTCTGTGATCCGTATCCGCCATGATGACAGTGAAAGACTTGTAAAACTGGCGTCCCATATTTTGGACACATGGAGAAAGTATACAGACGAGGATGCATTTATCTATGCAGAAACAGATGGAGAGGCCCATAATACGATCACACCGATCGCCAGAATGAGAGATGGAAAATATGAGATGGATCTGGTATTGCGGAATAATATAACAACGAAGGAGTATCCTTTGGGAGTGTACCATCCGCATCAGGAACTCCATCATATTAAAAAAGAAAACATAGGTCTGATAGAAGTAATGGGATTGGCTGTGCTGCCTGCGAGATTGAAAAATGAGATGGCAGTGCTGGGAGAATATATTGTACAGGGCAAAGATATCCGCAGTAATGAAACGATTGAAAAGCATGCAGACTGGGTAGAAGAATTTTTGCCAAATTATGATAAAGTGACGGAGGAAAATGTAGAAGATATATTACAAAAAGAAATTGGTATTGTATTTAAAAAAGTACTCGAACATGCCGGCGTGTATAAAAATACACCGGAGGGTCAGGATGCATTTCTCAGATTTATAAGATCATTATAATAAGGGAGACAGAGACACA